>JAGHBR010000392.1 GCA_021160885.1 Caldisericaceae bacterium | reverse complement strand
TTTGAAGGGAGAGACTGTTTTCTGTTGATGCTGGAAAATCAACAGCTAATCCTTCCCGATTCATTACATTATAGCCCCTTGCTTAAAATGGATCGATTGGAAATATTTGTGGCCTCCAAACAGGAGACCCCAAACCCTGTGGCCGGGGCTTTAACATGTAAGGATATCCCGTTGCCTCAGCCTATGGACAGTTTGTTAAGGCTAACATTTCACACCAGCCGTCAATTACAGTCTGCCGAATTGGAATTGCAATTGAATGACACCTGTCAGGTAACGATATTAAGTGAACCTAAGTTTCAGGTATTGGCTTTACCAGTCAAAGAATTGAACTTGATTTTATCAAATAAAATTATTCAAGATGAAATTTACATCGACTTTGATTTGCCAGCATTGAGTCAAAATAATAAGTTTGATTTCAGGCATTTATTGCTGTTTGAGTTTTTGTTTCAGAAGTTTTTACTAGATAGAATTGCCAGAGGGCGTGCCTTCAGCAAATCGGTTTTCGCTGAATTAACCGATGCTTCCCGCCCAGTTTATGCGCCCGAATCCCATTTTTACTTGGATGGCCCGGCGGCGGCTGCTTTAATAAAAAAGTGGGAAAACATTAAGCGTGCGTTTAAAAATCAACTCTATTCAAACAATTTCCAACTACAAGTTGAACAATTCAACAAAAATGTACATCTAATTGGCAGTTCAGATTATTGCCGTTTAATCTTTTTTAGTAAAATGTTTTTAAGATATGGAATCCATTATCCGATTCAATATGCAAATATTGAGACATCTAAGGAAAAGATGGAACTTTTAAAACAAACAATAGATACAGTAACAGACCACTTAATCGTTTACTGGTTCAAGCCAGGTATTTTAGATCAAAATATTCTGGAATCGCTTAGAAGTGAGATAGGTGAACAAAATTTGTTGATATTTAAAGAGTAGAACAGAAAGACAGGAGGGAATTATGATTAGTCCTTACATCTTCAGAGAGTATGATATTCGTGGAGTGGTGGATAAAGACTTAACTGAAGAAGTCGTTAAATTATTAGGAAAAGGCATAGGTACTTATTTTGTACGTCATCAGGCAAAAAGAGTAACGATTGGTGGAGATGTGCGTTTGTCAACCGAACGTTTGCGCAAGGCCCTGATGACCGGTTTGCAAAGTACGGGTGTAAATGTGGTTGATTTGGGCCCGGTGCCGACCCCGGTGCAATATTTCAGCATGCACCACATTCCTGATGTGCAGGGCGGAGTGATGATTACGGGTTCACATAATCCGCCGGAATTTAATGGATTTAAAATCACCTTAAACAATGCGCCGGTTTTTGGCCCCATGATTCAGGATATTCGTAAGTTAATCGAAGGCAGGGATTTTGAAAGTGGACAGGGCCAGTACGAAAAACAGGAAATTATTGATGATTACATCAATTACATCAAGCAGAATATTAAATTAGATCGTGCGGTAAAGGTTGTTCTGGATTCCGGTAACGGGGCAGCTTCTCTGGTTGCGCATCGCCTGTTCAAGGAATTGGGCGCTGAAACGATTGATTTGTTTGACACACCGGATGGCCGTTTTCCAAATCATCACCCGGATCCCACGGTTGTAGATTATATTCAGGAATTGATTAAAACCACCAAAAACAGTGACGCCGAATTAGGCATTGGTTACGATGGCGATGCGGACCGGATTGGCGTTATTGATGAAAATGGCGACATCATTTGGGGCGACAAGTTAATGATTATCTTCAGCCGTGATATTTTGAAAAATAATCCTGGCGCGCCTATCATTTTTGATGTGAAATGTTCTCAAGCATTGCCAGAAATGATTGAAAAATTTGGCGGTAAACCGGTGATGTCCAAAACCGGCCATTCTAATATTAAACAATTGATGAAGGATATGAAAGCGCCGTTTGCCGGTGAAATGAGCGGCCATTTGTTTTTTGCCGACCGTTTCTTCGGCTTTGATGACGCCATTTACGCATCGGCCAGAATGGTGGAACTGGTTTCTAAAAGTAAGCAAAAAGTATCAGACTTTTTAGCCGATGTGCCCAAGTACTATTCAACGCCGGAAATTCGGGCTGAGGTGGAAAATGATGAAATTAAGTTCCGGATGGCGGCCAAAGCCAAGGAATTTTTCTCTCAAAATTATGAAGTAATTGATATTGACGGTGTGCGTATCCAGTTTGGCGATGGCTGGGGTCTGGTCCGCGCTTCCAATACGCAACCGGTGCTGGTCATGCGCTTTGAAGCCAGAACAGAAGAGCGCTTGGAAGAGATTAAAAATATGGTGATTAACAAACTGAAAGAGTTTGGCGAAATTAAACTGTAATTTGTTGAAAAGCAGACATGACTTTACCCGCGGTTTCTTGCAAGCTGCGGGTATTTTTCTTGCCACTGATTTTCACAGATTTTAGCCACTGATTTACACAAATTTTTCCTGATTGATTTTTTTCATAAATTTTAGGTCTCATTCTTTCAACAGCCTTCATAACAAATTTAGCCTGCTTGTTCTCAGTACCATGCCACTTTAATTAAAGATACGTATAGCTGTCGTGACTATTCAGGATGCACAAGGAAGAGAATAATTTTTTGGGCTTTGCGCTTTGGAATTTTTGCGTGATTGAAAAATCATTTTAAGGAATAAACTTGGTCGCACGGTAGATGACTGCCACGCCATTGAGCAATTTCCAGTGTTCTACCTGGTCGAACCCGGGATTCTTTAACCAGGCGCTAAATTCTTTAACGGAAGGGAATTTTTCAACCGAAGCGGGCAGGTAGGAATAAGCGGCCGGGTCTTTACTAACCAGGCGACCAATCAAAGGTAAAATATTTTTAAAGTAAAACAGGTAAAGGTGTTTAAAAAGCGGAGTGGTGGGCAGCGAAAACTCCAGGATAATGGCCTGCTCGTCCAGAGTAAGCACACGGTGAATTTCCTTTAAAGCTTTGTGCACATCGCCCATGTTCCGAATGCCAAAAGCAATGGTCATGCCGTGAAAACTGTGTTCTTTGAAGGGTAGATGCTCGCCATCGCCATTGACCAGAAACAATTGTTTGTTCCACAAATCCGAAGCAATTTTTGGCCTGGCAAATTTTAACATGCGCAGGGCAATGTCCGCACCCACAACCTGACACCTTTTTTGTTTAATGGTTTGCAGGGCAAAATCGGCCGTACCACAGGCCAGATCCAGCACCCGATGTTCGGGGCGCACCTGAAGTTTGCCAATAGCCCTTTTACGCCAAAGAATGTCAATGCCAAAACTTAAAAAGTGATTTAAAAAGTCGTAACGGTGGGCAATGGCGTTGAACATATTGCGCACGTAGTGTTTTTTCTGCTGACCTGGTTCCAGCACCATTTTCGGTTCAAGCATGCTTTTCTCCCCAGCGTGGTGTGAGTTGGTGGTCAATGTTTAAATGGTCAAAGGTGCGGGCAACGATAAAGTCAACCAGGTCTTCAATCTTTTGGGGATGGTGGTAAAAGCCGGGCGAGGCGGGCAAAACCGTGGCCCCGGCCATGGTGGCTTTTTTCATATTCTCGATGTGCGTCAAATGGTAAGGTGTTTCTCTTAAAACAAGCAAAAGCGGCCGCCGTTCCTTTAAATGAACGTCAGCGGTGCGTTCCAGTAAGTTGGCTGTGTAACCATTGGCCACGGCAGAGAGCGTTTTGGCCGAGCAGGGAATGATAACCATGCCCTGCGTTAAAAAAGAGCCGCTGGCCACCGGCGCAAAATGGTTCTCTGCCGGGTGCAATTCAATTTGGCAACCATTAAAAGGTTCTGAACTGAATTGTGCCCAGAACTCTCCAAAGCTCTGTTTTTTGACCTGCCAGCCGATTTCGGTTTTTAGAATTTTTTCAGCAACTGGCGAAACAATCAGGCGCACCTGATAATCTGCCGGCACGGCACGTAAAAAACGCGCCGCGTAAAGCATGCCGCTGGCCCCGCTGATGCCCACAACAATACGTTTCATAATAAAAAGTAATCTCCTAAAATAGTCAGGAAAAATATTACACTAATTACGCCGTTCATGTTAAAGAAGGCCATGTCTAATTTGGACAGGTCGTCGGGATTAATCAGCGAATGTTCGTAGGTTAGCAAGCCGGCGATGATGGCCAGGCCCATGGAGTAAATGAAATGCAAATCCAGCAACAGCCAAAGGCTGAACAGCAAGGCAAAAGCAATCAAGTGGCTAAAGCGGGCAATCCACAAGGCTTTAACCGGGCCCACCAGGCGTGGGATTGAGTACAAATCGTATTGCTGGTCAAATTCGTAATCCTGCAGGGCGTACAGGATGTCAAATCCGGCAACCCAGAAAACAACGGCAAAGCCTAAAATAACGGGCGGCCAGGCAAAAGAGCCGGTGATGGCCAGCCAGGCGCCAACCGGGGAAATGCCCAGCGCTACACCCAGCACGTAGTGCGACAGGGCCGTAAAACGCTTGGTGTAGGAATAAAAGAAAATCACAAACAAGGCTACAGGTGAAAGGGCAAAGCAGAGCCAATTTAAACGATAAGCAGCCCAGATAAACGCGATAGCCGAAAGCACCACAAAGACAATGACTTCCTATGTTTTAATTTTGCCAGCAGGTAAATGGCGCATTTGTGTGCGCGGATTAGCGGCATCGTAATGGCGGTCAATTAAACGGTTAAAGCCCATGGCCGCACTCCGTGCGCTGACCATGGCCACTAAAATCCATAGCAGCTTTTCCCAGCTTAAGGGCACTACATCATTGGCTAAAATGGCGGAGGAAAGCGCAAACGGCAAGGCAAAAACGGAATGCGAAAATTTAATCATGTGGCCATATTCTATTATTCGTCTCAAGAGTTTTTTCAGAAACATATCAATTTACTCCACTTTTTTGAGACCACAGCCAGTTCCGGATGTTTATTTACCGGTTGCTTAAACTGAAACACGTTAAAAGCTGCTTTTTTACCCACAGTCAGGGAACCAAATTCATGGCCCTGACCTAAAGCCCGCGCCCCATTGAGCGTGGCCATTCTGACCAGTTGACGGGCTTCCAGCTCCGGCTGAAAGCGTTGCCATAAATAATAAATTTCATCATTCAAGTCAAGACTGGCATTGGAAGCCAGGCTATCGGTGCCCAGGCAGAGCGGAACCTGCTTTTTAAGGTAACTGGACACAGGCGGCAGACCGACGTTCAGCCGTTCGTTGCTGCGCGGGCAAAGACAGACCCTTGCGCCACCTTGCCGGATTAACTCAATATCCCGGTTGGTGACCTGCACACCGTGAACAATAAGTGTATTTGGTTTCAGTAAATTTAAATCATAAACATATTGCACTGGCGTTTTGCCCGGTGTTTGCCAGTTTTTCGGCCAGACCTGTCGCTTTTGTAAAAAGTTTACCATGGCTTCAGAACCTCTGGTAAAAAAAGCGAACTCTTCCCGACTTTCGGCCAGGTGAATGGACAGGCGGTCGGAATGCTGGTTGATTTTCTCCAATAACGGCGCCGAAGTGGAGAAGGGGGCATGAGGAGTAATAAAAGCCTCAGGATTCTGACTGTTTCGTTTTTGCCAGGCGCTTTGCCAGATTGTTTCTGCCTTTTCCCTTTGAAACCCTAAAATTTCAAAAAAAATAATGCGACGCAGCGGTTCATAGGGCAGGTAAGGCAGCAACGCTCCGTTGCTAATGTCTCCCGCCAGTGCCGTACCCATTTGGCGCATGTGTTGCATTTGTTCAAGAGCTGCTTTTTTAATGGCCGTTTCGTCCCACTTTTGTGCAATGCGTTCAATAAGCGCCTGTACCCAACCAAGAAAGTTGCTGGTGGGCAAAGTTTCGTCTTTCAGAAAAGAAAGTTCCAGATGTGTATGTGCGTTGACCCAGGCCGGTAAAATCACACTATTGGGAAAATCGAAGATTTTCAGATTTTTGGAATGGCGTGGCAACTCATGAATTGGTAGAATAGAGACTATACGCCCGTCTTCCGCGATCAGGGCGCTGTCCCGCATGGGCGGGCTGTCAACAGGGATAATCCAGCTGGCGCAGTAAGCTTCTTTTTTTTGCACGTTAATTCAACAAATTGTATTCCATGTCACGCAGGCGGGGCTCAAAACCGGCCTTTTTAATAATGCGTTCGATTTCTTCCCGGGACATGCGAAAAGTAGCGCCGGCTGCAGCCACCACATTCTCTTCAATCATCACGCTGCCAAAATCATTGCCGCCAAAAAAGAGACCGGTTTGAGCAACTTTGGCTCCCATAGTGACCCAGGATACCTGAATATTGGGCACGTTGTCCAGCATCAGGCGCGAAATGGCCAGCGTACGCAGGTA
The DNA here is from genome assembly GCA_021160885.1 of Caldisericaceae bacterium. Lineage (GTDB taxonomy): Bacteria > Calditrichota > Calditrichia > Calditrichales > Calditrichaceae > Caldithrix. Next base: position 13,772 of record JAGHBR010000392.1, on the reverse strand, counting down.
ATCGTAAGCCGTCGTTTTTGGGCCGCCCAATTCGGTATTCTCCGGTTGAAATGTCCAGGGAATAAAGGCCGTAAAGCCCATTGTGTGATCCTGTAAATCACGAATTTTAATTATGTGTTGCAGGCGGTGTTCGTAGGTTTCCACATGGCCGAACATCATGGTGGAGGTGGACTTCATGCCCATTTTGTGGGCTGTTTCCATCACTTCAAGCCACTGTTCGGCAGTGGTTTTATTGGCACTCAGCTTTTTGCGAATTTCGTTGACCAGAATTTCGGCGCCACCACCAGGAATGGAATCAAGACCGGCGGTCCGCAAGCGAATAAGCGTGTCCTGCAGAGAAAGCTGCGAAATGCGAGCGATGTAGTGAATTTCCGGAGGCGAAAGCGAATGAATGCGCACTGTAGGAAATTTTTCTTTAATAAAACGGAACAAATCTTCGTAATAATCAATTTTCAAGGTCGGATTGAGCCCGCCCTGCATTAGAATCTGGTAACCGCCCAGGTCAATGGTTTCTTCAATTTTACGGGCGATTTCTTCTTTGGAAAGTACATAGCCTTTATCTGAACCCAGCTTTTCGTAAAAAGCGCAGAAATTGCAACTGGCCACGCAAAGGTTGGTGTAATTGATGTTACGGTCAATGATAAAAGTAACCAGCGGCTTTGGATGAAAGCGTCGTTTTACCACGTCTGCTAATTTCCCCAGCCAGATTAAATCGGTCTGTTCGAAAAGGAACAGGCCCTCTTCAAGGGAAAGACGGCCGCCTTCAAGCACCTTTTGTTCTATGGAATGTTTACTAATCTTCATAAAAATGTAACTCCGGAATGTGTTCAATTAAACCCAAATAAAAAGCGTAATGGTAAAATTCCATCAGCCCTTCTTTTTCATCTTCGCTAAATTTGTAAACAATGTTTTGGGTCAGATAGTCGCGGTAGAATATCCAGTCCTGCGGTTTTCCCACGGCGTATTCACGGGAGATCTTCTCAATATTTTGACCGCCGATTTCATAAGATTTTTGCAGGATTTCGACTTCTTCACCAGTCAAGCTCAGATCGTGCCCGGCCCAAAAAGCGTACACAAAGGGCAGCCCGGTCATGTCGGTCCATTCCTCGCCCAGGTCAAGGTGATTGGGCCTTTCGGTCTGGTACTGCAGCGCCCTGTCGCCAATGACCAGCGCGGCATCAGCTCTCTTTAGCATCTCATCTAAATTGGGAGGCATGACGACAAATTCAGGTTCAATTTCAAATTTTTCTAATAAAAGAATTTTTAATAGAGCCACGGAAGTCCGGGAACTGGTGTCCAGGGCTACTTTTTCGATACGTTTAATGTCCTGATTAAAAAAGAGCGCTACGCTGGCCACCGGTCCGTTGGAAGCAATCGCCAGATTAGGAACGATTTTCCATGCGCCTTTACTGCGTGCGTATTCGATGGATGGCACCAGGCCTAATTCCACTTCGCCTTGCAGTAGGCGTTCAGCGCAAACCGAGGGTACATCTTTTTGCATGTTGAATTCATGCCTGATCAATCCTTTTTCCAGACCGTAAACCAATGGTTTGGTATTTAAATAACTGACATAACTGACATTTTTAACTTTGTAAGAAGTTGGCGCATCTTCGTTAGATGGTTCCTGTGAAGTGCTGCCAAATAAATTATTGAGTTCCATTTTTGCTCATCCTAAATCTGATTAACGGTTGCTGTTTCTGTGTCAACGCTCTGGTACAGCGCGTTGCGTTCTACCGGTTCAAACCCGCACTCGGTGATGATGTTTTTAAGTTGCTGACGGGTCAGCATTTGAGACGACTGAGCGCCAGCCATGTGGTAAATGCGTTCCTCGACTACTGAACCGTCAATATCGTCGGCCCCAAAGGAAAGTGCGATTTGGGCCATATCCTTGCCCAGCATAACCCAATAAGCTTTAATGTGGTCAAAGTTATCCAGCATCAGGCGGCTGATGGCGATATGTTTTAAATCTTCCACACCGGTGGCCATGGGCAGCCGCGACATGCGCGTATTTTCCGGATGAAAGAGCAGCGGTAGAAAAGTTAAAAAGCCATCGGACTCGTCCTGTGCCTGGCGTAATTTTAAGAGATGTTCTACCTTTTCTTCGTCTTTTTCAATGTGCCCGTACAACATGGTGGCATTGGTGCGAATGCCTTTTTGATGGGCAATTTTGTGGATTTTCAGCCACTCATCGGCTGATAATTTGTCCATGAACAATTTACGTTTTACGCGTTCGCTGAAGACTTCAGCGCCGCCGCCGGGCATGGCATTTAAACCAGCCTCGATCAGATCATCCAGCACTTGCGCCCAGCTTTTGCCGGAACGTTCTGCCAGGTAGGCGATTTCAACCGCGGTGTAGGCTTTAATATTCACCTGAGGTCGTAGTTCTTTTACTACATGTACCACGTCAATGTAGTAATCATAGGGCAGGCCGTCGTCCAAACCGCCGACAATGTGGATTTCGGTAATCGGTTCCTCAATGCGTTCCAGCACTTTTTGACGCACCGTTTCCAGAGACATGCGGTAAGCGCCATCCTGTCCCTCTTTGCGGTAAAAGGCGCAAAAAAGGCAATCGTTACGGCAAATATTAGTGGGATTGATGTGCTGATTCATGGTGAAATAGGTCTTCAGCCCGTTTTTCTTCAGGCGCACGTGATGAGCCAATTTACCTATGGTCAACAAATCATTAGATTGGAAAAGTGTCATACCGTCTTCGAAGGTCAGGCGTTCGCCGGCCAGTATCTTTTCCTTTATTTTTTTAAGATTAAAATCAGTCAATCTACAACTCCGTCTTGTATTACTGTGAAATCTAAAAATTTAAGAGTCTGTTACAGTTAAAGCAAATTTAAGTTTAAAAACTGAACAGACTTACATGTCGTGTCAGGAGTGTTTAAACGACAGGGCAGGGGGCAATATTCCAGGAAGAATTAAATTAATTTGGTTACAATGAATGGTGAGAAGGGGAACAGGGATTTAGTTAGATTTAAAATTGACGAGTGATGAGTAACGAGTAACTGGATTTTTGAACCTTAAGGTTAAGGAGATTTTTAATTAGTTGGATTTTAAATTTTAAAAACAATTCTCAAAAGGCATTCCTAAGTAATTCTAAAATTTTATTAATCAAGGTTCAAAAAACCGTATCTTTGTTCATTTTAACTTTGTGTTGTGCTGTTATTTTTAAGGTTGTCTGCAAAATCGAATTTAAAGAGCATAAGTGATGCTGGACAATTTTTATTGCAAAATTTGTTATTTTGCCCCATGCCGATTTCGGCTTACGCCTCGGCTACACTTCGCTGCCAGCAGGGAAGGGAATTAGAGGGATGAGATTTAACCACTCCAAAGCAGCGCTGCTTTGTCCTACCCTTAACTCTTACACCCTTAAACTTAAAATAACCTTGCTCCCTCAGCCAGCCTGCTTCGAATGATCTTCTTTGAGTTCGGGGTCTAAAAACAAATCGCCGATTTGCAGAAAGGAAGCCTGATCTTGATCAAATTCCGGCACTAGGCAAACGCAAATCTGATCGTTGTCGTAAATGGAACGAGCCACGCCCACTTTGACCACGAACTTTTCACTGTCTAAAAAGGCAATCAGGCGTCCACGCACGGTTTGAACGGTAAAACGTTCAGGCAGCGAACCACAAAGCATCATGTTGCTGATATCAACCACCTTTAGATCACTGTTCTGGAAATACTCACGGAATTTGGTTTCACGGTATTCACGACGAATGGGCATACTGCGAGGTTTAACATGCGACGAAACAGGTAGCCGTTTAAGGGCAATACCATTCAGTTTGCTAATATATTGCGCCAATCGTTCCAGCTCATTTTCATGCTCTACAATAACTACCAGATCGGGTTGCAGTGATTCAATAAGAACCGCATGAAATTCAACCGCATCCGCACCGGAAGCATAACCAGAAGAATCGATGATGGTAAACTCACTGCCCAACTGCTTCATTTTTTCGGTTAGTCTTTGAACCGCAAGCAGACACTGTAATTTTTTTTGCCGAGGAGAGGTGACTCCGATAAAACGGCTGAAGATTTGTTCGGGAGCTTGCTGTTCGGGGCTTGTAAATAAACCGGCGTTTAAAGTAGTAGGCAGGCCTAAATTCGATTGGCCCGGATCACAATCCACGTAGCCAACTGTTTTTTGTGGAACCATTTGCTGCACTAAATAACGACACAGCGTGGTCTTGCCGCAATCAGTATTTCCTACAACGTAGATGGTTCGGTAGGCATGTGTGTCGATGGCATTAAGCAGATCATCCCAAAAAAGTTCTTTTTCAATCATTTTGACAACCAACTAAGTTAGTTGAACTGTTAAAAAAATAAGATAATCAACGTCCTCGAAAAATTTTGAAATTAGGCAAATTGGCTAATAAAATATAATCAATTTTAAAGAAAATACAAATCTTATTGGCCTGATTGCAGCCAAGAATTCAATTTTAGTTGGGAAATGAATCTTGAAAAGAATTATTTTTACACAGAGAAGAATGATCTGTTGAGAGTGTCTTACCTAAAAAACGTTGTAGAATATAAAAGAGGCTCCAGACAAAATATCTGAAGCCTCCAGAAAAAAGTTATTTCTTTTTAGCTTCTCGCCATTTTTCAATGGTCGAAAGTTGCGAGGCTACCCCGTAAATGTCGATTGAATTGGGATCAAATTGGGCGCTGAAATAGGCCAAAGAAGGTAGCGAGAACAACCAGCTGCCCAGCGCCAGCTCCTGCTCCTGCTGGTCAATAAAACGGGCAAAGGCCTGCTTATCGCCAATTTCTCTGGTGGACATAAACGTGTAAATGTTCTGTAATAATTTTGCAATTTCTTCTCTGTCTTCGGTGGCATTTAAGGCATCGAGTCGGAAGAAATTCTTGTCAGCTTGGAACGAACGCAGATTGATGGAACGCCGGCCAAATTCGTCGGAATCGGTAATCAGGTTAATTTTGTGTGTGGCAAAGTCGGGCTCTCTCAAAAAGATGTCGTACAGATCAAACATGAAATTGCTGCGGTAATTGGTAATGGGTACAATTACGGCGTCGTAGTTGCCCTGTTTAATCTGTTCGTTACTCACCGCCAGCGCCTTTATTTTGCCCCCGCTGATCTGCGGATCGTTAAAAATGCGCACCAGCTCGGCCAGCTCTTCGCGAAAACCATAGTTTAGACAGGTAACAATTTTGATGGTATCGGCCAGCGCTGTCAACTGTGCTTCTGGTTTTGTTTTTTTGGGTGTGACAATATTTTCCTGAATGTAATAAGAAGAAGAAGGAAAAACACTGTAGTTTAAATAATCGTCGTAATTATCAAACTTACCCTGAAAATCTGTAATGTGGCGTTGTTGCTTGCTGCCAACCTTGTAAAAACGATTGATGATTTTCTGGTTGTCAATCAGCGCTTTTAAAGCTTTACGTTGCGCCTTGTTTAATCGTTGCGTGTTAAAAAAGACGGCGAAAAAGGTATTGCTGATGTTAGATTTGTAAAAAAAATCACTGCTGTCCTGCAGAATAGGAGACAAGGCGCCAAACGGTGTGCTTAAAAGGCAGTTAATATTGCCAGCGCTGAGTTCCGAAGTAAAAGTACTGTTGTCGATGTAAGGTTTTAACACCACGCGTGAAATAACGGCTGATCCGGCCGGATTTTTTGGGAAATAGATAACGTCTTTGTGCTCTCCGGCGTACATGTACGGCCCGGTGCCATCGGTGTAGTTAAGTTGATTGTAAGTGGCCGTGTGCGGTATCACCTTAAAAGAAAGTACCTCTTTAATATCATTTTCGTTCCAGATACGGTCGCCCTTGAATTTAAAGCGGATTTCATTGTTATCGTCCGGGCCCATAAAATCAAAGTCTTCCACGGCCTGGCCTACCAAAACGTAATCGGGCGACAGGCTGCCTAATCTTTGAATGCGTTTTAAAGTAAAACGTAAATCATTTGCAATAAAGTAAACCGCTTCGGTAGGCGTAATTTCGATGTCATCTTTGTGCAAAAGAATTTTAAAACTTTGATGCCATTTAACGGTTGGTTTCAAACGAATGGTAACGATGTTGTTGGCGTCAATCCCGACCAATTCGCCCAGGCCATCTTCGTAAGTTACTCCGCTGGGGTTGGCTGAAATATTGAATAATCCGTCGTAAAGCATTTCATCAATTTTGTCGGAAATTGGAATATGGCTGGGAATGTGCGGATCCATGACCGGCTTTTGATGGGAAATGTACGGAATAACGATCTGGTCTTTTAAATTTTTAGCAAAAATAAAGTAAAGAACCACAGCTAAAACAACTACAATCCCGCCAGCAATGAACAAATATTTTTTTTCAATTGCACCTTTTTGTGATTTGTAATTCATCATCAATCTCCTCGTTTAATGCTTTTTGATGATTGGCTTTTGAGCCATCACGCTAATCTGGTAAACCTTAAAAGCATTTTTGGTAAATCTGATTTCCAGAATGTTATTGCTTGTTTTGACGATTTGCAGCGGCCCAACCTGACATTCGTAATCATTTTCAGGCCCCGGGGCCACAATGGTGTACCGGTCTTCGTTTTTAATTTCTTTGCCATTAAAACGGATGGTTTTGTACCACTGATCGCTGCTTGCCGTTTGCGCTAACTCTTTGGGCAATTTAAGGTAAACATCGAAAATAGGATACTGGGCCGGCGAGGGAATGCGCAGGTTGATTTTTAAGAGATATTCGTTTTGACCAGTCGGGTTGGAGGTTACCGGCAAAGCAAAAACACGTCGGTAATCTTTGGGTTTGGTTACCATTTTAGGAATGTTAGGATCGCATTCGGCAATTCGGTTTTTAATGGAAGTGTCCGTGCCCTGGTAATATTTGCCATGCGTTACAATCGCTCTGGCTTTTAGTACGCCATCCTGTTCCGGATTGGCAATAAACTGGCCGTAAAGTTTACGAATGGCCCGTTCAGGGAAAACAACCGTTTTTAAACGTTCCAATTCTTTGTGCAGGGCAGCGATCTTTTGCTGGTTTTTTTCTTTCTGGTAAGCGTAAAAAGTCGGTTCGTGCACCGGAAAAAAGGCCGGATTGTTGTAAAGATCGTCAATGCTTTCAACCGTTGTTAAATTTTCTTCAATAAATTTTAAGGCCCGTTGTTTAGATTGACTGATAATGGCTGCAATCAGCGAATCCTGTAAATTGGCGATCAGGCGTTTTTTCTTGGGTAAAATCGATTGATAATCTACAAAATTACGATCGTTGTACAGTGACTTAAGCGTGAGCTCGGCGGCTGTAAAATCACCGAGGGACAGGGCTTTGCGAATACTATTGGCCTGTGATTTTAATGATTGCTCATCTAAGCTGCGGTACATGGGATAGAGAAAATCCAGATCGGGATTTTTCTTGAGCAGCCTTAGAACACCGTGAATGTTGTTCTGATCGCGCATGACGTTGATTTTTGGGACGAGCGAATCGGCTTTGCGGTATTTTTCTAATTTGGTTTTAATTTGCGCGGCAAGTTTTCTTAATTCTTTTTGTAAAAGTTTTACACACTGATAACTGGCATACGGTCGTAAACCAGGATGGTCGATTTTAGGCAAGGTGTATTGCAGCTTTGAAAGTTGCGTAACAATTTCAGAAAAAAACAGGTTGTCCGGCATGCTTTTTCTGCCTTCAGCCTTTTGCACAATGGCTGCAAATTTTTTCTTGGCAGCCCAAATTTTGTCAACAGTGGAGTTGTAACCTTTAACAAAGGCGGCTATTTTTTTAAATCCCTCATCAAAGGTCAGGCCAGCTAGCGGAATCAGCGATTCCAGTTGAGAAAGGGCTGATTTAATGACCTTAGCATCATTCTTTTTAGCGAATATCGATTCGTAGTAGGGAACCACTTCATCAAGCCGGCTTTTTAGTACCTGGCGTACAGCCATCCAAACATTTTTATCAAAATTGTCTTTTTGTTCAAAGAACTGAATAAAAGCAGGGATCTTGCCAAAAAAGGCTTCCATATCCTGGCGCGTCTTTCGTTCGGCAGCAAGTAAAGCGGCCAATTGCTGATATTTTTGTTGAAAAGCAATTTCGGATTCCAGTGTTTCTTTTAAAGTCAAATAATTCTGGTACGATTCATCGGTCGTGTTCAGAATATTTGGCGGAAAGATTTCTTCGATTTTCTTTAATTTGGAGGCCAAAAATTGCAGAGCTTTTAATTTGCTGTTCACTTCTGAAGATTCTTTTTGCCAATCGACTTCATCGGCTTTTAAAGAAACTCCCAGGTTATTGTAAATATCACGCGAAATGGAATTTTCTGAAAGCGTTTGACTAAAAGAAGTGTACTCACGCTCAAAGGTGTAACGCCAACGGGCGGTGTAGCGGTATTCCATGTTTAAAAGCATGTCTTGCTTAACCAGGTCTATTACAAAGTAGTAACGTGGAACGTCATTGGAAATCGGATAAACATTTTCAACCTCTGGTTGCGGGCTTTCATCCGGAATTTCTATAATCCGTCCTTTGCCCTGGTCAAAGGTTTCGGTTAAATAGTAGTTTAATAATTGTTTGTCTTTAATTTTTAGGATCAAATAAAAATTTGGCTGCATGGCTGGCGGAAAAACCATGTAGTACTTTTTATCTTTCTTTAATTTAAATTGTTTCGCATCTTTCAAAATTTCAATGTAGCCGTTTTCTACAGGATTAATTTCCGGCTCGGGTTTTAACTGTTTGTAAGCTGCGCAGCCAAAAAGAAGAAAAGAAATTAAGGAAATGACGAGTAGCTTCTTCATTGGGGCTCCCTTTCTATTATTTTTTTTGAAAATTAGTCAAATTAAGTTAAAAATACAATGTTCTTTTTTCTCAGCGCTCAGTTTATTAAATTCATGAAATAAAACTATGCATTAAAAGCGTTTAGACAAACTTAGTTCCCGTAATAGGAGGGCTGGATATGTCCACACATCAACTTGATCAACAGATTTCAGAAATTCTAAACCGGGCAGATCGCATGATGTTAGCGACCTCGGTCGATGGCAATAGTTCCGCAGCTACGGTCTTTTTTGCCAGAGATGGAGATGACCTGATATTTTTCACCTTTAACCCCACGCGCAAGGCAGAACAAATTCGCCTTAATTCAAAAGTACAGGCAGTGATCTGGCCTAAAGACATGGAAGGTATTCGTGGTTTGCAAATTGAAGGACGTTGTTTCCAGATCAAAGACCAGCAGGAAATTAAAAAAGCCCATAATCTGATTTTACAAACGACAACCGCCTTTAAAGAGTACATGGATGATCCCTTTCTGATTAAAAACAAAGTAGTTGGTTATTACCGTCTAAAGCCAACGTTAATTAAATACGTTGATTTTTATTCAGACGAAAAATTTCAATTTAAAGAGTTCTCACAAAACGAAACTTCCGTTCTGATGGAAGCTCTACAATCGGTCTTAAAAAGAGCCGGTCTCTGGATTCGGGCTGTGCGCGCTCCCTTTTTTACTGCAGCAATTGTGCCAATATTGTTGGGTGCGGTTATTGCCTTTGGCGATTTGAAACAGGCAGGGGCGGCTGCACTGTGGAACTGGAAATTTTTCTGGCTGACGTTAATTGGCGGTATACTGGCTCAGGCCGGCACCAATTTATCCAATGATTATTTTGACCATACTTCCCGTAATGATGAAGTAAACAAGTGGTTCAGTCCTTTTAATGGCGGTAGCCGGATGATTCAGGCTGGGTTAATCCGCCCCTGGAAAATTTTGTTTGCCGCTTTGCTGGCTTTTGCTCTGACCATGGCCATTGGTTTTTACCTGAACCGTGAGATTACAGGCCACTTTTTTGGCAATAGTCCCTTGTTGTGGATTGGCATTGGCGGTGTGTCGCTGGGCATGCTTTACACTTGGAGCCCCATTCGTCTGGGCTACCATGGCTGGGGCGAGCTTTCCATTGCGTTAGGCTTTGGCCCGCTGATGGTGCTGGGCTCACACTTTGTGTTAAGCCAGCCTTTGATTCAAAATAATTTAGCCAACTGGCATTTTATGCGACCTTTGCTGGCCTCTGTGCCGGTGGCCATTTTAATTATGCTGGTCGTGTGGATTAACCAGTTCCAGGATGCGCCCGCTGACGCCCGGGTAGGTAAAAACACATGGGTTGTGCGTCTGGCAAAAATTCAGAATAATCAAATTTTGTACAAAGGACCCTTTGCTTTTTATGTGGCTTTTAACATTTTTAGTTTTGCTTTTATTTTGTTTCTGGCCATTTTAGGTATTATTAAACCTCAGCTCTCAACCCCTTACGTGGTAATTGCTCTGTTACCGACTGTTTTGCTTTACAAAGCGATTAAATGGGGCAAAGAGTGGTTAAATGCCTGGAACAGCCCCAATGCCGATTTAACAAAATTGCCTTATGAACTATTGCGTGTTAATGTTTCAACAATTGGCTTACACTTTTTTACAGGTATGTTACTGATTTTTGCTTTTTGGTTAGGAAGTTAAGTTTAAATAAAAAATTGGAGGTAAACTTTGAAAGTAGGAGTTCCCAAGGAGATTCGAAGCGGTGAAACCAGGGTAGCGCTGGTGCCGGCCATGGTCTCAACTATTACCAAAATGGAGCATGAAGTTCTGGTAGAAAAAGGAGCCGGATCGCTGGCTTCATTTTCGGATGAGGCCTATAAAAAGGCCGGGGCTAACATTGTGCCGGATGCTAAGGCGCTTTATCAGCAATCGGATGTCATCTTAAAAGTACAGGCGCCGACCGTTGAAGAAGCTAAAATGATGAAAGAAGGTGCTATTTACATCGGCTATTTGGCGCCGCTAACCAATCTGGATGTGGTTCAAATATTGGCAGAACGTAAAATCGTAAGTTTTGCCATGGAATTTGTGCCCCGTATTTCGCGCGCCCAAAGCATGGATGCCTTAAGCGCCATGGCCACGGTGGCTGGTTACAAAGCGGTTTTGATTGCTGCTAACATGGTGGGCAAAATGTTTCCCTTGTTAATGACTGCGGCCGGAACCATTCCACCGGCCAATGTGCTGGTGCTGGGCGCCGGGGTAGCTGGTCTTCAGGCTATTGCCACAGCTCGAAGATTAGGTGCCAGGGTTGAGGCCTTTGATCCGCGTCCGGCGGTACGTGAACAGGTGCAGAGTTTGGGCGCTACATTCATCGAAATGGAATTGCCGGAAGAGGACGTGGAAACCGAAGGAGGTTACGCAAAAGAACAGTCCGAAGCCTTTCTTAAAAAAGAACAAGAAGCCATTGCGGCACGGTTGCCAAAGACCGATGTGGTAATTACAACGGCCCAAATTTTTGGCAAACGGGCGCCAGTTTTAATTACCGAAGAGATGGTTCAGTTAATGCCGCATGGTTCTGTAATTATTGATCTGGCAGCGGAACAAGGTGGTAATTGTGCCTTAACCGAAGCTGGAAAAACAATCGAAAAATACGGCGTTAAAATTTACGGAGCAATTAATTTACCTGCCTCAATTCCAGTTCATGCCAGCCAGATGTATTCCAAAACCATTAGTAATTTGTTTAAACAGTTGTTTAAGGAAGAAACAATGAATTTTGAAGATGAAATAACGTTGAACTCATGTGTTACACGTGACGGGCAGGTGGTTAATGAATTGGTTGCCCAGGCTTTACAAAAGGGAGGCAAGTAAAATGGAAGGTATCTTAGTTTCATTGTACATTTTTGTGTTAGCTATCTTTGTTGGCTTCGAAGTCATTACCAAAGTTCCCCCGCTGCTGCACACGCCGTTGATGTCTGGTTCGAATGCCATTTCTGGCATCACCATTGTCGGGGCATTAATCAGCGCTGGCGCCGGGCATAATCAGCTGGCTAAAATTTTAGGTTTGCTGGCGGTTATTACGGCTACCATCAATGTAGTTGGCGGTTACATGGTAACCGATCGCATGCTGGAAATGTTTAAAAAAGACAAATCTGAGCAAAAAAGGTAGGGGAGCTGAATTATGGTTACGATTACGAATATTGTCTATTTGATTTCGGCCAGTTTTTTTATTTTGGGGCTTAAATGGTTAGGTTCGCCCAAAACGGCAAGAAAAGGAAATTTTCTTTCCATGTTAGGTATGCTCATAGCCATTGTAGTTACCTTGCTGGATAAAAACATTCTGGATTTTACGTACATTATCGCCGGTCTGATTATTGGTGCAGCCATTGGCGCTTACGCAGCCAAAACCGTAGAAATGACCGCCATGCCGCAAATGGTTGCTCTGTTTAACGGCTTTGGCGGCGCGGCCTCGGCACTGGTGGCTTATTCAGAATATGTTCGTGTGGGCGCGCACATGCCTTTAGATGTGAGCATTACATTGGTTTTGAGCCTTTTAATTGGTGTTGTTACCTTTGTTGGAAGTTTAGTTGCTTATGCCAAGTTACAGGGGCTGATGACCGGAGCGCCAATTACCTTTCCCGGGCAAAAATTCGCCAATGGCATTCTTTTGTTGATTGCTTTAGTATTAGGCAGCTTTTTTGTAGCAGAACCAGCAGTACCAACCTTTTTATTGGTGATTATCGGAGTTGCCCTTGTTTTAGGTATTACTTCAGTCATTCCAATTGGTGGAGCCGACATGCCGGTTGTTATTTCGTTACTTAACTCTTACTCGGGCTTGGCGGCTGCTATGACCGGTTTTGTACTTTCCAATAATGTGTTAATCATTAGCGGTGCATTGGTTGGCGCTTCAGGGATTATTCTGACCAATATCATGTGCAAAGCCATGAACCGCTCACTGGCCAATGTGTTGTTCGGTGCGGTAGGAACCGCCGATGGCGGTGGAACAGGTGCCAAGAAAGATAAAGCCGAGGTTACCCAGTATACGGCCGAAGACGCTGCAGTGGTACTGGACAGCGCCCGGTCGGTTATCATCATTCCGGGCTACGGACTGGCAGTGGCTCAGGCACAGCATGTTTTGCATGAATTTGCAGAACTTTTGATGCAAAAAGGTATTAAGGTGCGCTATGCCATTCACCCTGTGGCTGGCAGAATGCCCGGCCACATGAATGTGTTGCTGGCCGAAGCCAATGTACCTTATGACATGCTTTACGAAATGGACCAGATTAATGATGATTTTCAGAATACCGATGTGGCGCTGGTTATTGGGGCAAACGATGTGATTAACCCGGCGGCTCGGACACAAAAGGACAGTCCTTTGTACGGCATGCCGATTTTAAATGTTGACCAGGCAAGAACGGTGATGATTATTAAACGTAGTTTGAGCCCGGGCTTTGCCGGGGTAGATAATGAATTGTTCTATGATCCCAAAACTATGATGCTTTTTGGCGATGCCAAAGAAATGGTTACTGAATTGGTAAAAGAGATTAAAAATATTTAATTCGCAGAGCGTCCCATCACATTGGTGGGGATGCTTTATTTTACAAATGGCTCTAACAGTTGATTATCTCCATCAAGCTGAGACACATCATCAGATTGGAAAAAATCAGTTGGCGTTGCCATGGCAGCAGCGGTTACCCAGGCGGCGCCATTTTTCTTTAATTCTTTGGCGCATTCGTTTAAAGTACTGCCGGTAGTAATCACATCATCAATTAACAAAATACGTTTACCTTCAACCTCGCCCTGAACTTTAAAAGCATTTTTCACATTTTGCTTGCGCTCTCCACGACTAAGCCTGGTTTGTGATTGCGTATTCCTGACGCGTTTTAACAAATTGGTCGTTAAGGGGATGCGCGTAATATTGGAAAGCCGATTGGCAATAAGATCACATTGGTTGTAGCCACGCTCTTTCTGGCGGATTGCATTTAAAGGTACTGCCGTAACAAAATCAAAATTAAGTGGTACAAATTGTGCCAGAGTTTCACCAAACAAATCTGCAATTGATTGCTGACGCTGG
>JAGHBR010000075.1 GCA_021160885.1 Caldisericaceae bacterium | reverse complement strand
TTAATAGAAAAAGGTCATCGACGGATTGGTTTTATTTCTGGTCCTCTGGAACGCCAAAGTTTTTTTCAACGCTATCTTGGCTACAAAAAGGCGCTTCAATTCAATGACATTCCGATAGAAAAGGAATTGGTGCAAACAGGTGGACTGGAAGAAGGTTACGAAAATACCATGCGTTTACTCAGGCTGCCAAACCGGCCTACGGCCATTGTTTCGGCCAATGACATTAATGCGATTTATGGGATCAGAGCCATTCAGGAGATGGGCTTAAAGGTTCCGGATGATGTCTCCATCATTGGTTTTGATGATATTGAGCTGGCCAAAATGTCTTCACCTCAGTTAACTACTATTCGCGTTTACAAAGAGGAAATGGGATCAATAGCAGTACGTTTGCTTTTACAACATTTACGATGTGAAATCAACAAACCGGTAACCTCCATTGTGCCTACCCGTCTTGTTGAAAGAAGTTCGGTAAAACAAATTAAAGACACATCAAATAAATCAATGGAAACGTTCACTAACTAAAAGGAGGGTGTTTTATGCGCACCAAAATTTTACCGACACTTTTATTTTTGTTGCTCGGCCTGTCGTTGGCCATGGGCCAGGTAATAGCCGATTTTGAAACTGGCACCGATGGCTTTGATATTGGCTGGGGGAACACAGTTACCGAAGTTTCTCAGGTTGCTGATCCTTCGGGGATGGGAGGCAATGTTCTGGGCCTGAATTTCGATGCCTCCGGTTCGGAACAGAATGGCGCCATTCAAAAGCTGAATGTGGATGTTAGCGGCGCCAAAATATTAACTTTATTTGTCTATTTACCGGCTGATTTTCCTGATAGTGTCATGATTAAGGTCTGGGCTCAGGACAATGACTGGACCTGGGTGGACTACAAGTACTATTCGCAAGATATTCCAAAAGAAGTTTGGTACCCGCTGTCTTTTGACCTTGAAGCCACTCAGCTTAACAATACTGATTTTGATCCCAGCGCAGGTCCATTGCAAAAAATTGGCCTGGAACTTGGTACATGGGATGTGGCTTCAGGTAATCTCGGTTACACCGGGATGGTTTATTTAGACAATGTAAGCCTCTTAGGTGCTTTACCAGTAGAGGTCGCAACCTTTGAAACTGGCACGGAAGGTTTTGATATTGGCTGGGGGGATTTTATTACTGAAGTGACTACAGCAACTGATCCAGCCGGAATGTATGGAAATTCTCTTTCTATTTCCCTGAACGCGTCGACCACTACAGAGCAAAAAGGGGCCCTCGCCAAAGTTGCTAATTTTGATCTGGGAGAAACACAGTTAATTACTGCATACATTTACTTACCCTCCGGCACTCCTGATTCTATCTTAATTAAAACCTGGGCACAGGATAATGATTGGTCGTGGTTTGATTTTGAATTTTACGCGGTAGATATTCCTAAAGATACCTGGTATCCGTTACATTTTGATGTCAAGGCTGCTCATGCCATGGACGCCAATTGGGATCCCATGGCCGGACCGATTCAAAAATTTGGCATTGAATTTGGTACCTGGGATTTAAAAGGTGATGATCTAAACTGGTCGGGCACGATTTATGTTGATAATGTTATTTTGCAATCCACCGAAGTGTTGCCCAAATGGGTTTTTGCCAGTTTTGAAAAAGAAGCCGCTGGTACTCAGGGGTTTTCTAACACTGGGTGGAACAAAGCTATCACTTTTCTGGGGCGTGTGGCAGACCCGACCGGAAACAGCCAGGGCGTTCTGCAAACGGACTGGGATTTTGGTCTGGATATCAAAGCCTCTTTTTCCAACGGTAACGTGAATTTTGGCTGGTCCGACACCGCTGGCGTGGACACCGGTGCAACGCAAATTACGGTTGATGTCTGGCTGCCGGAAGATTTCCCAGCCGATTCAACCATGCAGTTGTCTATCTTTGCGCAGGATCACGATACCTGGACCTGGACTGAAGATAAGTATCTGGTGGGTTCCAGTAATTTTAATTTAGGCGGTTGGACCACGGTGAGTTACGATGTCCTGTCGCATGTTAATAGCGGTGAAGTCAACCCATTTGTTACCGCGACAGTTGGTATTCAAATTTATGATGTGACCGAAGGGAGCACATGGAACGGTACCGTGTACTGGGACAACTTTACCCTAATTGGTGTGGAAGAACCAAAAGGTACCCTGGTTTCGCCAAAAGTTATTGCCAGTGTAGACACAATAAACACTTCGGTGACAACCTATCAGGTGGCCAATATTCAATGGGTAGATAATACGCTGGGTAGTGAAACCTATCGGGTGTACATGAGTGAGCAACCTATTACCGATTTGAATGCCGATGGGGTGATTCGTATTGCCCGTGAAGTGCCACACGGTACAGAGTACTGGAACTACCGCCCGTTTACCACAGATCCAAAAGAAATGACGTTTTATTTTGCTGTAACTGCCGTCAGCCCGGAAGGCGATGAGACGCCATTGACTGACGATTGCAAAACAGGTCCTATTACTTTAATCAGCAGTCCCTCAGCCAAGGCAGTTTATGTAAAAGACTTTGCCAACGATTTTGTACTTGATGGTTTGGACACTGAGTTTTTACCTTATGGAGATTATGGGCTAACTCCAGAAAGTGCGAGTGGTCGGGATGCCGAAAGTTGGGATTTAAATTCAACGGATTTAATGTGGAACGCGGTCTTTGTTATTGATGATGATTATCTCTACATTTCGGCTAATGTAACAGACAACGACCTAAATGCTACTGGAAGCGATCCGATTATTGGGGGGCAGGCCTGGATGGGCGATGCCCTGGAATTTTTCCTGGGATTCTATGACCGTCGTACCCTTAAGCAATTTCATGGTTATAAAGACGTAATGAGCCCGGGAACCGCTGATTACCGCATTAGTTTTACGGCCTGGGGAGAAGTGCAGAGCGCTTCGGCTGCTTACGACTTTCCTGGTCTGGAGAGTACTGTGTTCCAGAGTTTCTTAGGCGACGGTTACATCATTGAAGCCAGAATTGCGCTGGATTCTCTGGCTCTGAGCGACCTGGAAGTGGTAAACGGTTTTAGCTTCCCCTTACGCATTGACGGCACCGATCTCGATCCATCAGACGGCGATGAAGAGCGTACCCTGATTGCACAATGGGGTGGCATGGGCGGTAACACTGAAGACTGGTTGCGCCCAAGCAGCTGGGGAATTTTGGAAGTCATTAACGGACCGACAGCTGTGGAAACGGAAGAAACTACACCAATGACGTTTCATCTGTACGAAAACTATCCAAACCCGTTTAATCCATCGACTAAGGTTGTGTTTGATCTTCCAAAAACAGAACAGGTGAATGTAGCAGTGTACAACATTTTAGGGCAAAAAGTGCGTGTTCTGGCCAGCAAAAAATTTACGGCCGGTAAGCATGCCTTACGCTGGGATGGCAAAGATGACCACGGTAAAGCGATGAGTTCCGGTATCTATTTTCTCAAATTCCAGAGTGATAGTTATTCGGCAACTCAAAAGATGGTACTGATGAAATAATAATTCCTTAAAAGTGACTCAAAAGTACTAGTTAAATGCCTCATCTTCCTCCCCGCATAAAGGCGGGGAGGAGTGATGAGGTTTTGAAAAAAGAAAACTTGAATCCATTGCAAATTTTGAGTGTGTTGTTCTGGCAAATCGAAAATTTGCAAAGGAATTCAGAAATCCAAAGATGCTGTGCTACAAAAAAAAAGTTAACCACAGGGTTGACGGAAAAGGTGCGGATAGTTATTTAAAACTTGAAATTTGTATTTAAAATTTTGATAGAAAGTTGGCATTGCTTTAAAGCAACAGCACCATCGTGTTTTTACTTTTCATCAATTTTACAAAATAAAATCATGTAGTTTAACGGATGAAACTGTGGAAGCACTCGAAGAACTAAATCTGAATTTAAAACGCAGAACTTAAAATTTAACATCTTTAGCGTGTTCTTTTTTGTTAAAAAAGAAACCTTTGAAAAAATCATTAAGAATGTCATTCCCGCACAAACGGGAATCTCTAAGTTGACAGGTTTGGAGAATCCTCTATTTTTTCAAAGGTTTTTAAAAAGTGTTCTAATTTTTAGCGGAGGACTAATGATTCATCCTGCAACCCGATTTAAGTCCGCAATTGCGGTTCTGGTTTTCCTCGTTTTTATGGTCTGCAGAGTTTGGGCAGGCACCACGGGAAAAATTGCCGGAACCATCTTTGATAATCAAACAGGAGAGCCACTACCTGGTGTTAATGTTTATTTACTGAATACTCCCTATGGTGCTGCTACGGATCTGGATGGTTATTTTTACATCATTAACGTACCACCCGGTACCTACACTCTGGTAGCACAAATGATAGGCTACAGCGAATATCGTGTAAGAGATCTGAGCGTTAGCGCCGATCGTACTACCAATATCACTATTCGCTTGCGTTCCGAAGCCTTGCAGGGTGAAGTGATTGAAGTGGTGGCCGACAAAATCAAAGTTCAGAAAGACCTTACTTCGTCTGAAGTTTCGGTAGATGCCCGTAAAATTGAAGCTTTGCCCATCCGTTCGGTTAGTGAGATAATTTCGTTGCAGGCTGGTATCACCAAAGATTCAGACAATAAAATCCACATTCGTGGCGGACGTTCTACGGAAGTTTCGTACATGGTCGATGGTGTCCAAATTCTCGACCCGCTGAACAGGGGGTGGGGCGTTAATGTAGATGATCAGGCTATCGACGAATTGAAGACCATCTCCGGAACTTTTAATGCTGAATATGGTCAGGCTCTTTCGGGAGTGATCAACATTGTCACCAAGAAAGGCAGCGATCAGTTCAAGTGGAATCTGACCGGCTACTTTGGTGATTATTTCAGTTTGGACGATGGGACCTTTTATGTAATGAACAATGCTGCCTGGGCGCGTGCGGCCGGGGAAGCGCTGGCCAGAGAGAATAAATTCATCCTTTTCGATTTTGCGCGTTACGGGCAGGATTTGCAGCGTGTCTACAAAGAAAAACCATACCTTACGCGCCAGTCTTACCTGAATCGCTACCAGCCATGGAAACATCAGGATTTGCAACTTAACCTATCCGGACCGGTTCCGTTAACCGGGAAACGCTTAAAATATTTTGTATCAGGCCGTTACACCAACCATCCGGGCTATGTGTACGGAAAACGCTATTTCATGCCCTGGGGCTTCAGAGCTCCTGCAATGGACTCCTTGCACACATTTAAATTACCAGACAACAAGCTGGTGCCTTTAAGCAAAGACCAAAACTGGAGCGGGCAGTTAAAATTGTTTTACAAATTGTCGGCTAATCTGGAACTGAGTTACGGTCTGTACCTGAACAAAAACCACAATTTCAGCACAGCAGGTTACCAGTACAAATATGCGCCTGATGCCGGAAAGCACTACTACACCGACGTGTTTACGCACATTCTTTCATTAAAACATGTGCTTTCGCCCAGCACCTTTTACGAGTTTAAGGCCAGCCTTTACGATAAGCATCATGAAAATTACATGTATAAAAATCCCTTTGATTATCGCTACATGCCCGATAAGACAAGCGATTTTGAATTGTACGTTTTTGGCCGAGAATTGGCAGACTACATTTCTTTAACGCAAAATCCCAATGACTTTACCTATTTTGGCAATCCATTGGACCGGGGAAAAGAAGATGTGCGTTACTATTCTTTCAAGTATGATATTACCAGTCAGGTGAGTCGTAATCATTTACTAAAAGCAGGAGTTTCCACAAAATTACATGATTTAAGTAACGATTGGTACATGTTGCAATTTTCTCAGGAAAATTATCGTCCGATTATTCCTGGTGAAAATTCGCCATTTCATGAAAAATATCATTTTAAACCGAAAGAATTTGCGGCTTACATTCAGGACAAAATCGAATTCAAAGATTTTATTGTCAATTTAGGCGTGCGTTATGACTATTTTAATTCTGACGGACGTATTCTTGCTGATCCCATGGATCCTCAAATTTACGATCCATTCAAATTCGACCACATCTACAAAAATTACGCACCAGGTGTTCCGGATAGTGAATTAGTAGAATATTCCATTGCCGAACGCCGAAAATTTTGGTACAAAAAGGCTTCGTACAAATCGCAAATTAGTCCGCGGCTTGGTTTTTCTTTTCCAATTACAGAAAAAGGTGTGATTCACTTCTCCTACGGGCATTTCTTTCAGAATCCTGAATTCCGCTTTCTTTATACCAATCCCAATTTCTGGATCGAAGGGGCCGGTGCACAGAATCTGGTGGGTAATGCCGATTTAAACGCTGAACGTAGTGTCATGTACGAAGTAGGTCTGCAACAGGAATTGGGTAACCACGTCTATTTGCACCTGACCGGTTTTTACCGAGATATACGGGACTGGGTAGGCATCGGTTCACCTATTGATACTTACCGCGGTTTAACCTATTACAAATACGTGAATAAAGACAACGCCACGGCCAAGGGGTTGACTTTTTCCGGTGCATTTAATTACGGTCATGTGAATGTTAATCTGGATTACACCTACATGGTGGCTAAAGGTACATCTTCCAATCCCCAGGATGCCTATTTTGATGCCCAGGAGAACCGCGCCCCACGACTGACTTTAATCTATCTTAATTGGGATCAAACACACTCTCTGAACACGGTGATTAATTACAACAACAAGGACTGGAATGCTACTTTAACCGGTTCTCTGGCTTCCGGCTTTCCCTACACACCTACTTTTGCCCGTGGTGAAGTGTCCGGTTCTGGAACATTTGTAGGCCTAACAGAGAACAGCGCTCGTAAACCAATGACACTCAATTTTGACCTGCGTTTGTCGCGTAATTTCCGCTTGCGCAACAATTTGAATTTAACCTTGTTTGCCACCGTGACCAATCTGTTTGATATCAGAAACGCACGCAACGTCTATTCCGATACCGGACAACCAGATTACACTCTGCAAGGTGTTAATCAGATTGATCGCCCCGGGGATCCCGATGTGGAGATTTCTAATGTGCAGGAATACTTTACCAATCCCTATTATTACACACCACCGCGCTTCATTGAATTGGGATTTCGTTTAAGCAGATAATTGATGAGGAAATATCATGAAAGTAAAAATAAAAAATCGGTCGGCCATTGTTAGCATTCTTTTTGCCATGCTGTTGTTTAATAGTCCATGGTTGATGGCGCAAAAAGTTTCTCGAGTGGGCACTTCGGCAGCCACCTTTCTAAAGGTAGGCATCGGGGCCCGCGCCCTGGCCATGGGCGAGGCCTACACAACCATAGGTGGCGATGTAAGCAGCACCTATTGGAATCCGGCTGGCCTGGCAGCGCTGAGCCAAAATCAATTTCTTTTTGTGCACTACAATTACATAGCCGATATCTATTTCGATTTTGGCGCCATGGCTTTGCCTTTTAACAACCTGGGTGTGTTTGGGTTGTTCATTACGTACATGGGAATGCCGGACATTGAACGCACCACTATTACGGAACCTTACGGCACCGGTGAAAAGGTTTCGGCTTCCTCTTTTTGTATGGGACTTTCTTACGGAAAATATTTGACCAACCGCTTTTCTATCGGTGGTAATTTCAAATATATTCAGGAAAATTTGTGGCATACTGAAGCCCGTTCTTTTGCTTTTGATTTAGGACTGTTGTACCGTACGCATTTCCGTAATTTAACGTTGGGCATGTCCATTGCCAATTTTGGCCCGGGAATGCGTCTGCAGGGACGTGATCTACTGGTGCAACACGATATTGATCCCATCCATGAAGGTAATAACGGCAACATCAATGCAGATTTAAAGACCGACGAATTCAGTTTGCCCATTATCTTTCGGGTTGGGGGTTCCATTGACCTTTTCAAAGATGTGTTTGGCCTGGAACAGAACGGGCTGCTATTGGCCATGGATGCCGTGCATCCTAACGACAACTATGAGTACATGAATTTTGGCCTGGAGTACAGTTTTCGCAATTTAATTGCGTTGCGCGGTGGTTACCGCCAAACCTTTTTAAAAGATCGGGAAGGCGGCTTGACTTACGGCTTTGGGCTAAATTTAAGTGTAGTTGGCATTCGTCTGATGCTCGATTATGCGCTGGCCGATTTTGGACGGCTTGACACACTGAACAAATTTTCCTTGATTTTGGAACTTTAAGCGGGAGTTGAAAAGGCATGAAATATCTACAAACCTTATTGATAGTAATTCTTTTTTGCGTCTGGGCCTTGGGGCAGAACACGCACGGCAGTGCGCAATATCGTGCCCGTAATGACCATTCCGGCAATTTAATTCGTTTGACCTTCTGGAATCATGGCATGTTTGGCGGGCAAAAAGGCGACAACAGTTTGTTTTATGCCGGTGAGTGGCCCATTAACAGTGGGATGGTGCAGTTAGGCAATGCTTCCAGTTACGTGGCCAGTAAAGTTCGCGTGCCGGTCATTTCCGATTCCACCGGTGATACCAGCTACGTTGAAGTTACACCGGTTGTTTTTTGCCAGGGCTGGGATCCAATGGTCTTTTCGCACGACTCCCTGGGAAATTTTTTAGGCTTCGAACCCCTGCCCGGCTACTATAATGTAGCACATAAAGAGGAAGACCCTTTCCATGCCGTGGCTATGAGTCACCAGGCTTTTACCTGGCCGCCTTACTGGCCGGACAAAATGGATGATCCGGTTGATCCTGGTTGGCCCAATCACTGGAACGGCTATTTTGGCAAAGACCAGAAAAACGCCGACCAGGAAAGTTATTTTGTCATGGATGATTACAATTTCAAAAAGCGTGTTTCAGGTGTTGCCTTACCGCCACCCATTGCTTCTCAGCCGGATCGTGGAGGGTTGGGCTTGCGTCAATCAGTACGCGGCCTGCAATGGTCTAATCCCGATGCGGAAGATTGCATTTTCTGGATTTACAAGATTACCAACTTTGGCGAATTGGAGTTGCCGCAAACAGTGTTTGGTGTGAATGTGGGCGCTTCTATTGGCGCCAAGCTAAGCCAAAACACCGATTATGACGATGATGCCGCTATTTTTTACCGCGACCTTAACCTGACCGTTAATTACGACTGGGACAATGTCGGTACGGCCGGTTATTCGCCGGTTCCCTGGCTGGGTTTCGCCTTCCTGGAAAGTCCGGGCAATGCCGTTGATGGCATCGACAACGATGGGGATGCCATTGATGCGCCGGGTGGCGGCAGAGTGATCACTACTGAAGATTTTTTGAAATCGTACGATGTGGGCGATCCCATCGTTTTGATCGATTACCATACCTACGAACGCACGGTGACCAGCATGCCGGCCGAAGGGGTGACTTTTCAGGTGAACGGTAAAAGGTACAAAAAGG
>JAGHBR010000423.1 GCA_021160885.1 Caldisericaceae bacterium | reverse complement strand
CCCTTATACTCTTACACCCTTAACCTCTCCTTCGAGAGAAGTACCTTAACGTACCAGTCTCTTTGAAAACAATAACCAAAAATCCAATAAATAAAGAAAAAAACTTGAATTTTGCTTGACTTTGTGGTAAAGATAAAATAAATTTGCGTCCACTCAAGTTGCGCCTGTAGCTCAATTGGATAGAGCATTGGATTCCGGTTCCAAAGGTTGGGGGTTCGAGCCCCTCCAGGCGCACAAAAATGAACGAAAAAACACAAAGCTTGTTTTATTGCGGTTTGGCAAATCTGAATAAACATCAACACCAGAAGTTTGCCGTCACTTTAACGATTGTACACATCTGTACAATGCCTGCAAGTTCAAAATGGTTGTCAACGAAAAATAGGAGATAAAAGAAGACGCCATGGCTGAGAAAATTACTCCAAGAAATGTTGATTATTCACGATGGTACACGGATGTTATTTTACAGGCAAAATTAGCTGATTATTCTCCGGTTAAAGGAGCAATGGTCATTCGTCCTAATGGCTATGCCATCTGGGAAATGATTCAGCAAAATTTAAATCGCATGTTCAAGGAAACGGGACACGAAAATGCCTATTTCCCTTTGCTGATTCCGGAAAGCTTTATGCACAAAGAAGCAGAACACGTGGAAGGCTTTTCGCCGGAATGTGCAGTGGTCACCATCGGCGGCGGTGAAAAGTTAGAAGAGCCGCTTTACATCCGTCCGACTTCGGAAACGATTATCTGGAGTATGTACAAAAAATGGATCATGAGCTATCGTGATTTGCCCATTTTAATTAACCAGTGGGCTAACGTTTTACGTTGGGAATTGCGTACCAGACTCTTTTTGCGTACTTCAGAATTTTTATGGCAGGAGGGACACACCGCGCATGCCACCTATGATGAGGCTGAAGAAGAAACGAAACTCATTTTAAACATTTACAAAAAATTTGCTGAAGAATTTTTAGCGATTCCGGTTATTGCCGGTAAAAAATCTGATGCGGAAAAATTTGCCGGCGCCCTGCACACCTATTCCATCGAAGCCATGATGCAGGATAAAAAGGCATTGCAGGCCGGAACTTCCCATAATTTAGGGCAAAACTTTGCCAAAGCGTTTGATGTAAAATTTCAGGATAAAGACGGTCAATTGCAATATGTCTGGGCTACTTCCTGGGGCGTAAGTACGCGCTTAATTGGCGCATTAATTATGACCCATGGCGATGACAATGGAGTAGTTATTCCTCCTAAAGTGGCTCAAAAGCAGGTTGTTATTGTGCCTATCTGGCGTGGTGAAGAAGAGAAAAAACAGGTACTGGCCTATGCTGATGAGGTTAGAACAGAATTGCGCAAAGAATTTAATGTCATTTTAGATGATCGTGAACAGTTTAAGCCAGGTTACAAATTTGCCGAATGGGAACTGCAGGGTATTCCGCTGCGTCTGGAGATTGGACCCAAAGATGTAGCCAAAGACGGAATGGTTCTGGTGCGCAGAGATACACTGAAAAAAGACTTTGTGGCCAAAGCGGGCATTCTGGAGACCGTTCGTCAAACGCTGAATTTAATGCAAAAAGAGATGTTGGAAAGAGCCCGCCAATTTCAACAGCAAAATACGCACCAGGTGGACGACTACGTTGAATTCAAGAAAATAATCGAAGAGCAAGGCGGTTTCCTGAACAGTCACTGGTGCGGCGATCCCGATTGTGAAGCTAAGGTTAAGGCTGATACTAAAGCCACCATCCGCAATATTCCTTTTGACCAAAAGGCAGAAAAAGGTAAATGCATTGTTTGCGGAAAAGAATCTGAGGGCAGAGTCATTTTTGCCAAAGCCTATTAAAAAATTTTGCATTTGGGATTATGTTGCTTTATGATAAATAATAACGGCCTTGATAACTTATTTATAGAGTAGAATTTTGAGATAAGCTAAAGAAAGAGTCGTTTGATTTATGAAGAAAATTGCCAGGAACTTAAGAAACTTTTCAGGGACAGGGTCGTTACTCAAGTGAAGTTGACTAAAAGAAGAAGAAATTATGCACGATAGTGGTTCTTACTACCGGTTTCGATCGGGTGGAATGTTACCGCCCGCAGTAAAAAATCTGATGTTTGCCAATGGCATCATCTGGCTAATGATGATTCTAAATGGCAGTTTGCGCTACTTTTTACTGGACCAGTTTGCCCTGAACCGAATTGATGTTTTTTACAATTTTAAAATATGGCAACTGGTAACGTACATGTTTCTGCATGATCCTTCAGGATTCATGCATGTCTTTTTTAATATGTTGTTTTTATGGATGTTCGGCGCGGAATTAGAAAATGAATGGGGCACGAAAGAATTTCTTAAATACTACTTCATCACCGGGATCGGCGCCGGCATTTTAAATATTATTTTGTCGCCCAGCCCAACCATTGGCGCATCGGGCGCGGTTTACGGCATTATGCTGGCTTACGCTTTAAGATACCCGGATCGGTACATTTACATCTACTTTCTTTTTCCGGTAAAAATAAAATACTTCATGGCTTTTCTGGCGTTTGTTTCATTCTTTTCCACTTTTGGCGCTTATGGTGGTGGCATTGCTCATGCGGCGCATTTGGGCGGTATTGTTATTGGCTATATTTATTTAAAATACTGGTATATGTTCTACAAAATAAAAAGCTGGCTAAGCAGTTTAAGCGCCACTACTAAAACGCCTAAAATGAAATATCGGCCAGGCGGGAAAGGCAGCGAAGAAGAAAAAGTAGAATATTACCGCAAAGTGATTGACGAACTATTAGATAAAATAAACCGTGTCGGTTACTTAAACCTGACCGAAGAAGAAAAAAAGTTACTTGAAGAAGGTAGTAATTACCTTAGAGAACATGACAAAGAAAATTATCATTAGATAAAGACTTTCTTTTATTGAAGGAGGTGAGATTATGAGTTATCATGAGAATCTAACTTGCGGTTGCAGTGATTGCCACTACAATCATGATTCTCTCTGTTACAAAGAATCGATTACGCTTGACTTGAATGGCACTTGTGAAGACATGGTGACTTGTGAAGATTTTGATTGCCAGGACTGCGAATTTTTTGATTTTTGCGAGAAGGACAAGAAGTACAACTCCACTGCCTTCACATCTAATGAAGATTATTACAACGAAGATGAATATTAAACATCCCATTCAGCGATATTGAAAAATCCGCCTTCACGGCGGATTTTTTGTTTTAACACTCCATATTAAATTTTGTATTTGACCTGTTCGAATATTATT
>JAGHBR010000197.1 GCA_021160885.1 Caldisericaceae bacterium | reverse complement strand
TTTGAAGTATTAATTTTGATTCGAAAACACACTCCCTGTTTTCCCCTCATTGTAAGAAAGACAGGGGACATGAAGTAATACAAAGGTTAACTCGGACAAGGGGAGTGAGGAAAAATAAATTAAAATGCAAAAAGTGAAACCTTTGAAAAAATCGGGGAGTTTCCAAACCTGTTATTCCACACTTGATGCGGAATCTAATATTTACAACAACTTAGAGATTCCCGCTTGCGCGGGAATGACTTTCTTAATGATTTTTTCAAAGGTTTCATAAAAAGTATAAGTGTTTGTAAAATTTTTCGATTTTTACAAAGGTTTTGTATAATGTTATCTAAAAGTTACTTAATTGTATTATTCTCTATAGAAAAGTTATTGAACACCTCTGAAACTTTGCATTTTGCGACAATTTTTAATAAAAGTCAGATTTTAAGTTATTTTGTTTTAGCATTATTCCTTATTCTTCTGTTTTTTTCCTTGTATCGATTACTTTTTTACATTTTGTTTCATTTGAATTTTATTAAAAATCATTTGAATATCCCCAATAAGACGATAATGTTTTTTAATTCAAAAGGCGAGCTATTTCATTTTAACCATAATGCGGAAAATATGTTAAACCTGCCTTTGCGTGAAAAAAAAGGTAAATCTTACAAGATAGTTTTCAACTCATTACCTCAAATCAGGAGTCATCTGGAAATTTTAATTGTTAATGGGCAAAAAATAGAAGAAGAATTTACGCTTTTCATGCAAAACAAAATTTTAAAAGGCCATCTTTTGGGCTATCCTGTTATAGCTTTTAAAAAATCTTTGGGTTTTGTTCTGGAAATTCATGACCTTTCCAAAGAAATTATCAGTGAAAGGGAAGACTTAATTCATCGTCTGGTGCGTAAAATGTCGCATGATATTAAAACACCATTGGCTACTATTAAATTTTCGGTTGAGACGTTAAAATATGTGATTGAGAATATTGATGATGAAGAGGTAGGAGAGGGCTTACAAAATATTACCCATGAGGTTAATAGAATTCAGGCTATTACCAATAATTATTCAAAAATAGCGCAAATCAGCCGCTTAAGGATCAACATTGTCGATTTAAAAGAATTGTGTACAGAGCTCATCTCTCAATTTCATCCTCCGGAGGCGGTTGAACTTGTGGATAAAATTTCGCCAAATGCTCGATATATTACAGCCGATGCGGATCAATTGAGAGTTATGTTCAAAGAATTAATTGAAAATAGTCTCGATGCAGTTGGACCAAAAGGCGAAATTGTTATAAATACTTTTCCTGCTGCATTCACAAATAATAAGAAGAAAGAAGCGATTTGCATCAATATTTCCGATACCGGAGTTGGGATACTGCCTGGGGTTAAAGATAAAATATTTGAACCAAGCTTTACAACCAAAACGCATGGTACAGGTTTAGGTTTGGTTTTTGTCAAACAAGTAGTTGAAAATCATCAAGGTGAAATTTTAGTAGATTCTGAAATTAATAAGGGAACCAGGGTTCAAATCATTTTGCCCAAAGAGTTGAAATAAATAAAAAGGAAGTGTAATGGGAAAAACATATCGCTTGTTGGCGGTTGATGATGATATTGATTTTTTACGTGCCTTAAAACGCTTGTTGGTTAAATTTGATTTTGAAGTGGAATTGGCGATAGACCCCTATAAGGCGCTGGACAAGCTAAAAAATGATGTTTTTGACTGCATTTTGTTGGACATGAAAATGCCTGGACTCGATGGCATTCAGTTAATGGACAAAATTTTAGAGGAAGACCCTTTGGTTCCGGTGATCTTCATTTCCGGGCAAAGCAACATTCCGCTGGCTGTACATGCTATGAAAAAAGGTGCTTATGATTTTATTGAAAAGCCGATTGATCCGGAAAGGCTGGTCATGATGGTAAGACATGCCATTGAAAAAAATGCCTGGACAAAAGAGAGAGATGTTTTGTTGACCGCTCTTGATGAAAAATACCGGATGATTGGCGATAGCCAGGCTATGAAAAAGATTTTTAATAAAATCAAAATATTTGCTGATTCCGATGCTAAGGTTTTGATTACCGGAGAAACAGGCACCGGTAAGGAGTTGGTTGCAAACCTGTTGCATTACAACAGCGCCAGGGCTGGAAAGCCTTTTATTAAAATCAATTGCGCTGCTATTCCCAATGAATTGTTGGAAAGTGAATTGTTTGGTCATGTAAAAGGCGCCTTTACCGGTGCGGTGGAAACTAAAAAAGGAAAATTCCATTTAGCTGAGGATGGCACACTTTTTTTAGATGAAATCGGAGATATGGATGTTTATCTTCAAGCCAAGTTATTAAAAATTTTAGATACCGGTGAATTTAGTATGTTAGGTGATAATAAAACCTATCAGGCAAATTGTAGAATTATTAGTGCGACCAATCAGGATTTAGAAGCGCTCATTGCTGAAAATAAATTCAGGGAAGACCTTTATCACAGGCTAAATGTTTTACACATCCATATTCCGCCATTACGAGAGCGTAAAGAAGATATTCCGCCGATTGCTCGCTACCTGTTGCAAAAAGCGGCTGATCAAAATAATAAGAAAATTCTCGATTTTTCAGAGAAAGCTATTGAAATCTTAAAAGATTATGACTGGCCGGGGAATGTACGGCAATTGCGAAATGTGGTCGAAAAATTGGTGATTTTTTCAAACGGTATGATGATTGATGAAAACCAGGTGGCCAATATTCTGAATGAACCTTCTTTTTTGAAGTGAAAAATAATTCGCAAGGAGCCCTTTTTCGATAGAAACTGGTAACCAAAGGTTTTAGCTCGAGCTTTTCTGACCTGAACTTTTTACCCGATCAAGACATCTCCAGGTCTATTGATCGACTCTCATTTCACCCCATTCGCATAATGGAAAAACCATGCAATCATTAGGTCGGGCCAGGTGATGTTTGTCATTTCCACGATGCTGCCCACGCAGAGATGAAGAAATCATTAATCCTCAAGCCATTCTGTCACAACAGGCTTGAATGATCATATTAGGATGGGAAGTATTTTGCCTCGTTGAAAATTCTTTTTCAAATAAATCAAAAATTGAATCTTAGATTAAGAGAGGCTGCCGGATGCGGGAATATGGAAAAATCAGGCCAAAGATTGACCTGTTTTTGCGTGGAAGCATCGTTAGGGTATTGCCAGACATACTTTGCCACAGACCAGCCAATCAGGCTACCGGCAAGCATATCGGTAAACCAGTGAGCATTGTGATACATACGCCCAGCGGAAACTAAAAAGGCGCCAGAATACCAGAAGCTCTGCCAGAAAACATTGGAGACGGCCTCAGCCATAATGGTTGAAAAAGCAAAGGCTATGGTGGCATGCCCTGAAGGAAAAGATTGCCATCGTTCCTTAAAGGACAAAGGCCTAAAACGATAGGCGCCCATTTGCTGATAGGGCCTGGTCCGGCCTATTAATTCTTTGATGCACACCGCAATAAAACCGCTATAAAAAATCGCCTGCGTACTCTTTAAACCTACTTTGCGCAATGCAAGATTCTTAGAAACCAGTCCCATGCCATAAATCAAAGCGGATGTGGGTATCAAAATATTCTTCTCTCCATAAATTCGATCAATTCTAAAAAGGGCATCATTTAAAGAAGAATGATTTCTTTGAAAAAATTGATTGGTGGACTCATCCAAAAAGGAAAGTCCACCTAAGGCCAGCAAAATGCCAGCCTCCTTTTTTGAATTGTCTAATATTTTATTCCCTAACCCCAGGCCCACCTGAAGCGAATTTAAAAAATCTTTTTTTAGGATCGGCAAAATTTGTGACTGCCCAAATATAGGATTTAAGCAGAGCAGCGCTAAAATGTACAACCATACTTCTTTTTGTTTCAAATCGTTTTCTCCAATACAATTTCATGAATGTTAATGGTTAGATATTTTTTGCTTAAGTAACTTAAACTGATGGTGCGAAAAATCATAAAAGTCAGTAAAGCGGCCCACATGCCATGGTTTCCCCAGTTGGGAGTTAGCAAATAGTGCAGCGGAAGATAAACGCCAAAAGTTGATAATAACATGGCATTGCGTAACCCTTTAGAGGCGGTGGCGCCTAAAAACACACCATCCCAGATGTAACAAAAGCTGTTAACAAAGGGCGCTACAATCGTCCAGACCATAAATAAATCGATTACCCGCAATACTTGGTGATTGTTGGTAAATAATGAAATAAGCGGCTGTTCAAATAAGCCGTAAATAAATGAAATAATCAGCCCCAGGCCACTTCCAAAAACAAATATCTGACGAATGACCTGGATGAGCATCTTTTTATCTTTAGCGCCCAGATATTTACCGACTAAACTTTCTGCTGAAAAGGCAAAACCATCAATTCCGTAAGAAAAAATCATCCAGAGTTGAATTAGAACGCTGTTGGCTGCCAGGGTAATGTCGCCCAATTTTGCTGACTGAGAGGTGAAAAAGGAGAAGGCAAAAATCAGGCTTAAAGTGCGGATAAAGATGTCAAAGTTAATCTTAAAAAAGCGTGTTAAAGCAGCCATCTCTATTATTTGCTTGAAGCTCGGAATTTTAAAATAGCGATTGTACTTTTTAAATAATACAAATACCGAAAGCCCAAGTCCTAAATATTGCGCAAAAACCGTACCCAGGGCAACTCCATCAGAAGTCATTTTAAATTGCAGGACAAATATTACATTGAAAATAATATTTAAAATGTTGATGGTAATCGTGATTAATAATGGGAGACGGGCATTTTGCATACCCAAAAACCAACCATGAATGGCATAAAGAACAAGCGTGGCCGGAGCGGCGTAAATGCGGATTCTGAAATATATATCGGCGTATTCTTCTACCTGAGCAGAACCCTCGATTAATTGAAAGGCAATAAAAGCGATGAAATCCTGAATTAGAATTAAAATGAGACCGGCAGTTAGTGCAAAAAACAAAGCGCGCCACAGTTGCAGTTGTATATCCTGCTGATCCTGCTTGCCGTATGCCTGCGCGGTTAAACCGGTAGTCCCCATTCGTAAAAATCCGAAGCCCCAGTAAACAAAATTAAAAATCATACTTCCTAAAGCCACAGCGCCAATGTACACTGGTGAAGGTAAGCGACCAACCAGCGCCGTGTCGACGGAGGATAATAGTGGCACAGATAAATTGTTTAAAATATTAGGAATCGCCAGTCTGAATATTTGGCGGTTCAACGGCTTCGAAATCAAGGCCAACTCCATTTTTGAAAGCACAAATCGCAAAGTTATTTAAAATTGATCAAAATTAAAAAAAAATGTCACCGCGAACGGGAATGGAACATCAAATTGTTTTATAGATTAAAAGCAAAAGCTTAGTTTGGAAAAGATCACGCTAATTTTTAAATTAGTTTGGTCGGATTTAGTAAGGTGCAAATTAAACCAAACAGGAGACACCTATGATTTCTACTTCTATTCGTCATCTAATGTCCAAAACATCCGGAAACAAAGGAATTTTTTCTTTATGGTTTCTGATATTGCTTTCATTTAGCCTTGTCAGGGGACAGTCGCTGTTTGACCAACCCAGACACGTTCAAGCAAGGATTATTCCTGAAACAGAATGGGCTACTCCGGGCGAAACCATCTGGTTAGCAATCGAAATGAAAGCCGAAGACGGCTGGCATTTTTACTATAAAAACTATGGGCAAACGGGAAAACCGACGGAATTCTTTTTTGAGTCTCCTGAAGGGGTTAAGGTTGGCCCTGTCCAATGGCCATATCCGGAAGTCATTGCAGAATTGGATATTATTACCTTTGGCTACCACGGCACTCAATATTTTTTGGTACCTGTAAGCCTTAACCCGGGCGTTCAACCCGGAAAAAATATTACCATTAAAGTTGCCATTGACTGGCTGGAATGTAAAGAAACCTGCATCCCGGGGGAAGCCGAATTGCAAATTACGCTTCCGGTAAAAAAAGAATCGCCGAAAGTTAACGAAGCCAATACGCAGTTATTTTCGGATGCGCGCTTTAAAATTCCAGTGCGTTTAACCGACTGGCAGGTCAGCGCTACTGGAGATGATCAAAACTACAAAATTCAATTGACTCCACCGAAGTGGTTTAAAGATGAAATTAAATCCATGTATTTCTTTCCTTACCAGGATGGAATTATTCAATATCAGGCTAAACAGACGGTTAAACAAAAAGGTAACAGCTACTTAATAGAATTACCACGGTCGCAACAAACCGAAAGCCTGGTCGATACTCTGGCTGGTGTGATAACAGCCGAACCCGGTTGGAGAGGTGAAAAATCCGAAAAAGCAGCTGAGATTATTGTGCCGGTAAGCGAAAAACTGGCGCCAGTTGTCAGCTCTGGAGTTAAGAACATTTGGCTGGCTTTGCTCTTTGCTTTTATTGGTGGAATGATCTTAAATTTAATGCCCTGTGTTTTGCCTGTACTTTCGATTAAGATCATGCGTTTCATCAAACAGGCACAGGAAGCGCACACAAAACCCTGGCAACATGGTTTAGTTTTCACTGGCGGTGTGCTGGCTGCTTTTTGGGTATTGGCTATTGCGTTACTCATTTTAAAAGCAGGAGGAGAACAATTAGGCTGGGGGTTTCAGCTTCAATCTCCGACCTTTTTAATTATTTTAACGGCATTCATGTTTTTACTCGGCTTAAGCATGTTCGGCGTTTTTGAAATCGGTACATCCTTAACCACCGTTGGAGGGCAGGCTCCGGAGAAAAGCGGCTTTTTGGGCTCTTTTATGGATGGTATTATTGCCACGGTTGTAGCTACTCCCTGTACCGCGCCTTTTATGGGCGGCGCCCTGGGCTTTGCCTTAACCCAACCAGCTTATGTTTCTTTGTTGATTTTTACCTTTTTAGGGTTGGGGATGGCCTTTCCGTTTGCGCTGGTTACTTCCATTCCAGCCTTATTAAAATACGTTCCTAAACCGGGCCGCTGGATGGAATCTTTAAAACAATTCATGGGATTTTTGTTGGTGGCTACAGTAATCTGGCTGTTGTGGGTACTTAGCCAGCAAACTGGTTCGTTAGTTGTCATTTTAGTTTTACTGAATCTGATGTTCACATCCATGGCCGCCTGGGTTTATGGCCGCTGGGGCAATTTGGCCATGAAAGAACGCACCCGTTACACAGCCTGGGCCATTGTCTTGAGTATTTTAGTTTTTAGTAATGGCTATGTGCTGGCAAATTATCAGAAATTTGTTCAAACACCCAATATGAGTACCTCCCATGCGGAAGGTATTAAATGGCAGCCATATTCAGATGAATTGTTAAATCAGATTCTGGCAGAGGGCAAACCGGTATTTATCGATTTTACGGCTTCGTGGTGTTTGTCCTGTCAGGTTAATGAAAAAGTAGCTTTTTCTTCCGAAGAAGTTCAGAAAAAATTTAAAGAGCTGGGCATTGTTGCCCTGAAAGCCGACTGGACGCGCCGCGATCCGGAAATAACCCGGACGCTAAGCCGCTTCGGCCGGCAAAGTGTCCCGCTTTATTTATTGTATTCTGGCAAACCTGGCGAAAAGCCTAAAATTTTGCCGGAGGTTCTTACGCCGGGAATAGTTTTGGATGCTTTGGAGTCTTTATAATAAAATGAGCTCCAGAATAGTGTTTTACTGGAGAGATGAATCGGACTGAATGCTAAAATATTAGCAGCTAAACTCATTTGGTGGGCCCAAACACTTTCTGGAGAAAAATTCACTAAATTAACAGGAGGCTCCATGCGTTATTTCATTTTTTCTATTTTGTTATTGGTCTTTTTTAGCTTATCAGTTATGTCGGGGGAAATTAAGTTGGGAGAAACATCGCCCGATTTTAAGTTGAAAGCTGCTGATGGTAAAGAATATCAGCTATCGGATTTAAAGGGAAAATCGTGGTGCTGGAGTGGGTAAATTACGGTTGCCCGTTTGTAAAAAAACACTACAACATCGGAAACATGCAAGATTTGCAGAAAAAATACACCGAATAGGGAGTGGTTTGGTTCTCCGTTTGCTCTTCGGCTCCTGGCAAGCAGGGATATTTTACAACTGAAGAAATCAATAAGCTTAAACAAGAAAAAAATTGCCATTACTCCGCTTATTTGATTGACGAGGATGGTATGGTGGGGTGCCTTTACGGGGCAAAAACAACTCCGCAAATGTATGTTATTGATGCCCAGGGCAAATTGGTTTACTTTGGCGCCATTGATGACAAGCCTTCCACCAAATTAGAAACAGTTGCCAAAGCAAAGAACTACGTCTCTCAAGTGTTAGACCAGTTGTTTAGTGGCAAAACGGTTAAACCTTTTATGACAACATCCTACGGCTGCTAAGTGAAATTCAAAAAATGAAACCTTTAAAAAAATCGTTAAGAATGTTATTCCCGCGCAGGCGAGAATCTGTAAGTTGACAAGTTTAGAAAATCCCCGATTTTTTCAAAGAATTCTATTGTGAACATTTACAACGATTATCCTTTCGACTGGCTAATAAATAGGCATTTCTGGTAATGATCCCCCCTTAAATTCCCTCCTTAGTAAGAGGGGAAAATAAAAGGGGGGATAAAATAAGTTTATGAACATATTTCATAGTGAATTATTAAAAAATGAGCATTAATTACAAAGGGAAGGGAAAACCGCAGTGCTGGCGCTCAATAGCCACTATCATTAGATACTGGCAGAAAATGTTCAAAACAAAACCAAGGGGTTTAGTCCTAAAACACTTGATTAGCGATTGGGGGCTGAAGCCTAAATATTCTTGGGGATTCTTTACCTCCAGCTGAAGCTGGGGTAATGGAGCATTAAAGTTAGATTTACAGCTACCCCTTCTGTTCTTC
>JAGHBR010000129.1 GCA_021160885.1 Caldisericaceae bacterium | reverse complement strand
AATAGTTGAATAGTTGAATAGTTGAATGGAAACAGCAAATTTAGCTATGTTACTCGTCACTCGTCACTTGTTACTTATTTAAATCTGTGAAAATCAGTGGCTAATATTTTTCTTAGCCTTACGATGGTTTCCTGATCATAAACATGCGAATCCTTCGATCCCAGTTAATGCCTTTGTTCTCTTCTTTTAACAAGTCAAGATTAATTTCGACTTTAGGTTTAAGCTGACGTAATCGTTTATGTAATAAGTGCTCTGCTTTTTGCCATTGCCATTCTTGTAATGTATTCAGATGTTTAAGCTCTGGAAATTGCGTTAATGCTTTCTTTTGATGTTTTTGAAAATAGTCTTTAACAGCAACAGGGACAGACAGGCTATCTACAATCTGATTAATGAAATAGTAATACAGTTGTTCCTCTTTAAAACGTTGTACTTCTTGTAAAACCTGTTCGTCCTGATCAAGATTTTCATCTCTGGCCATTTTGTAAAGGAAATCGTCTCGAAAAATTTTAGCTAATTGTAGCGAGAGTTCCTTTGGTGTTTTAAAGCGGGGTCTTTGAGTAATCGGAATTTGTTCTACCATGTTTAGAAACTCTCCCAATGTTACATTACCACCTTTGTAATGAATGAATGGTAATTGCAAATCACTTTCCAACTGTTGCCTGATACTGTTCAAAATTTGATCATTTAGAATCTTTTGCTGAGGTAAATTCAATCTTTCAATATCCTTATTTCCTTTAATAATCAACCATATTTTAAAAAATAATTTGGGGTCAGGTTGAGGATTTAGCTTCCCAATGGTCGAGTTAATGAAGGAACGTGCTTGTTCCATTCCCCATTTTCGACGCAACCATTTTCTTAATGCCGGACGTTGTTTTAAATAATCATCTTCACGGATAATGGCCGGCTTTTTCCGATTTATCATTTGTACCACATGATACCCCCAGCGTGTTTTAATGGGCCGGGAAATCTGTCCTGGTTTTAAGGTATCAATGCCCTTAATGAATTGCTCATCCAGTTCGGCTAATTTAATCCAGCCCAGGTCTCCTCCGCTTCGCTTGAGTGTACTGTCTTTAAATGCCTGCTGGGCTAATTGAAAAAATAAAGTACTATCGTTACGTACCTGATTAAACCAGGTCTGTGCTTGCTCTTTACTGGTAGTAAATAAATGCCGAACGTGGACTCTTTCATTTTGTTGTAAGTAGGTTTTGCGTAAGTCGGATTCACTGATTTTTAATTTTGAGCCAATTTTTTTTCGATATAATGCGCGAAGCATGGACTGTTTTTTTTCCCAGTCAAAAGCCTTTTTAATGGTTGGCTCATCAAGCAAATTCTGCTTTTGGGCTAACTGCAACGAGAGCTTCTGATCGATTAATTTATCCAGCTCAGCTTTTAAGGCTGGTAAACCGATTGAGTCGAGGCCAAAATTAGGGTCGAGTTCATAAAACATGCGAAATTCATTAACACTGATCTTTTGATCATTAACCCGGGCCAACCATTTCTCTTCTATCGTTTGTTTCTGGCAGGAATTTAAAAATAATACCAGGTACGCTACAAACAACGGCGTAAAGATTTTCAAAAAATTCTTAGTTTGAACAAAATGTAAAAGCATTGATCATTTCCGTAATCACTTCAAATTGAAATAAAATTAAGGAAGGTTAAACTATGGTGCAAACTTTTAATGATTTAAAAGGGCTCTAATTAAATTCAGATCATGCTGGACGGGATAAGTGAAACAGAACGGTTTTCCAAAGATTTTCCAGATTTTCCTGTTTTCATAAATTTTAAAACCAAACTGCAGGTGACTTTTTAACGAAAGAGAGTTTTCACAATCCACAAATGTAAATAACCGCCTGCGGTTGTGTTCAACCATTATTTCAGAAATTTTATTTTTAAACCCAATCCAGACTCCTTTTAATCGATATTCAGGCAGAATATAGGCATCATAAAGATAAATAGAATTCGGTGGGATTTTAATTACAATTCCACTATGGCTTTCCTGGTGTTCAGAAGATAAATCAAGATTCTCATAACCTACTATTCTACCATCTAAATCACGAGCTAAAATAATGATCTGGTTATGGTCCAGGCGATCGGAAAACTTTTTTGCTTTCTGTTGGAAAGTTTGGATTAATTCTTTGAGGTTCTTTTCTGTTGCCTGAATTATCTGACCATCAAAGCGAATTGGTTGCTTTTTTGGTATTCCGGAAAATTCCAGAAAATAATAATTAAAATAAGCTAACGGAAAAAAAGGAATGTTTTCATGTAGTAGTTTTAACAGACAATAGGCTGATTTCATTTTATCATCTCCAGGCTCAGAATTAATTTTTGTGTATGATCATGTTTGCCTCATTCATAGTTCCCCCAATTTCCCGGCGGCATTCGCTTAAAAAACGGAAAAAGGGGCCCTGTTTGTTTTCCGGATTATTTAAACGCACATATTTTGACGGGGCCCCGGCTCTAAGCGTAGCCTTAAGTAAAATGTGCTTACCGGCCCAAAAATCCAGTGCAACAGCATCTGTTGAAGCCGCCATAGCATTTGTTTGAAAAGCCTTGTCAGCCGCTGTACGTGACCCCCAACCAACTTTAATGGCCGTAATAATATTTAAATCGGGTTTTCTAACGTCTTTCATAAAACGCCCCAAAACACCTCCTGTAAAATGAAAGCGAAAAATTTCGGGATGCAGATAAACACCATAAAATCCCGGTAATTTTTTCAACGTCTGGCGGTATTTGGCCAGAATTTTAAACAAAGGTGTTACTCCGACATGGTGCGTATTGTAGGTGTTTTCTGGTAAGGGAGCTGGATAGCCACAACTCATGTCCACAACACCCATTAAATTTTTAACCGAAGCCGTTACACCAGCATAAGCGCTGTGATGATTCAATGCAGAAAAATTAAACACTTTGAGGGGAATGTCCAGATACTTTCCCTTTTCCCAGACACCTCTTTTAAATTCAACCTTCTTCTGACTAAATGGCAATGTGAAAACTGGATAACTTAAAATGGTGCGATTACCATAGGGAGATTCATAAAACAAATCCAAATCCCACACATATCCGTCGCCTTCTTCAGGAGAGGTAATAACATTGTTGCCTGAACCGCCAAATTGCAAAGGCGTAGGATTAGGGCCGGCCGGATGCCAGTGAACTTTGTTTACATTTTTAAATCCTTTTTGATGAAACCATTCGATGAGTTCATTGTAATTGAATTTTCCATTACGCTTTGTTGTTGTCCAGGCACGGGAATCGGGATTCTCACTTTGATGATTATCTGCAATAACCACCTCGCCTTTAAAATAGGGACGTTCAACAATAGCTTTGATGAAAGCGTGCAATACATCGGTATTGGTCATTCCCTGTGCCCACCATTGACTATTAACCTTTAAGACCACTACATCTTCGCTGCCAACCAAAGCATCAATACCGCCTAAACTATCCAGTAAACGAGCTGTTAACTCTTCAGGGGTACCTTGTTCAACAAAATGAATATCTGCAGGCGACTCTGGCGGAAATGACTTTTGAGCCACGGACTTTTTAAATGGAGAAAACATCATGGTAGTCAGTACGACTTTTCCAGTTAATGTTAAAAAATCTCTACGTCTCATGCAAAAACCTTTAAACCATTAACTGGCAATGGTCATCGATTCGAACTTCGTTTTTAAAAAGCGGACAATTTTATTAATGGAATCTAAATTTTCTGGTACAATTTCTTCATTCTTAATGGAAATCTGGTACTCATTTTCTAAAAAATTAACCAGTCCTAAAATTCCAGTGGAATCAATAATTCCATTTTCTGAAAGAGAATCATCATTATTGAACAAAACTGTCTCATCTCCAAATAAGAAGTTTTCAACAATGTAGTTTCTGATTTTTTGTTCAATACTTTCCATGTTCTAAGCTCCTTGTTTATTGGTTCATTAATCCAGATGTAAGGGATTCATCTTTAAATATTCGGCTGTGCGCATTTTGCGCTTGATATCATTCTGGATATTGATCACTTCCTGAGCAGAAATACCGGCGGCTTGAGCAATTTCATCCACAGGTACTTCCTGCTCCATACCCAACCAAACCAGATCGCCAATTTCAAAAGGTACTCTAAAGAAGAATTCTTCCTGGGTACATTCAGCACTGTAGGTATCGGTAGTTGGGGTTCGTTTCCGAATTTCTTCTGGAATGCCGAGATATTCTGCTAACTGGTAAACCTGGGTTTTAAAAAGATGGGCAATAGGTTTAATATCGGCTCCCCCATCTCCAAATTTGACAAAAAATCCCTGTTCGTGTTCATTCTTATTACCAGTACCAATTACCGCATAATTTAAGCGATCTGCATGGTAGTAAAGCATGGTCATCCGTGAGCGTTGCTTAAAATTAGAGGCGGCAACAATTTGCAGATATTCCGTTAAAGGTAAACGTTTTGTTTTCTCCTGACCATCTGGCGTAATAATCGTTAAATAAAATACATTGAAGGAATCCTTCTCTGTCACCGGAGGTAAAACAATTTTTGATTTATACCCTACTCCAAATTCAGGAAAAACTTTTTTAACGGCTTCATCCCGGCGGTCGTAAGCTTTAAATCCCTTCAAAGGACCGGTCATCTCTTCTACAATGAATTTTGCACCATATTGCTCAGCTAAGTTTCGTGCCAGGTCCAGACTTTCTGAATTGGATTCTGATTCCGGCATGGCAATTCCCAGGACCTTATCGTGACCAAAGGCGCGGACGGCTAAAGCCAGGCAAACACTTGAATCGATGCCTCCACTAATACCAACGACCGCCCCTTGTTTGTGAAACTGTCGTCCCACATTTTGACGCATCCAGCGCGTAATTTTTTCCGTTTCGGCGGCCGCATCAATTTTTAACGCTTCTTTTGAGAATGACATAATTGCTCCTCACCTGTTTCTTTGATCTACTATTTTTTGTCTTTCTGCTAATTTCCCTTCTGAATGTCTAAAATTTTCAAAAAAATGATAATGCCAGAGTTGTGTGGAAAGGACCGCTAAAATGGCCATTTCATCAACTAATGAAATCCTTTCTGACTGGTGAAGAATTTTATTCTTTAAAATTTTTACTTTGTTGTAATCGAAATATCCATATGATTTAATGGTACTTTCCTTTAACATTTCCTGTAGCCAATCTATCTTTCCATTATTAAAAATATAACCGGCAATGGGGGCACGGTAAGGTTGTTTGGGTCTGGAACTAATGGCTTGCGGGAGCATGGGATAAAATGTTTTCTTGAGAATGTATTTTTCATTTAGACCTCTTAATTTTAAATCATCAGGTAAAGAAGCAGCAAATTCGACAACCCGATGGTCTAAAAATGGAAAGCGTCCTTCTACAGAATGGCCCATTAACATGCGGTCTCCTTGAGAAGACAATAAATAACCATTCATGAAAAGTTTAGCCTCAATGTATTGGGCCCGGGCTAAGGGAGAAGAAATTTCATTAACTCTTTTCAGATAATTCAAAACTGTTGCCCGCAGGTCTTGAAAATCATATGTCGCTTTTATGGCATCAGAAAGTAAAAGACGAATTTTGGCCGAGTTTTCCCAACGAAGCAAATGGGAGTACAATGGATTCTCCGTTTCTGTTAAACGGCGTTTAAAAAACGCCTGCCAGAAGGGATTCATGGCTCCCTGTTTATTGACAATGTATGGATAAATTTTACTTAACAATAAAGGTCTTAATTTTGAATTAGGGTCTCTGGCCCAGAAATGGCGTAATCTTGTTTCTTTAAAAATGTTGTAACCGGCAAAAAATTCGTCTGCCCCTTCTCCAGTTAATACAACTTTGAACTGATCCTTACGTACCAGGGAAGAAAGCGCCAATAAAGGAGCCGGCGCTGTCCGTAATAGCGGTTTTTCGGATAACTTGATTACCTTAAAAAAATGATTAAAAATATCCTGTTCGTTAACTAACAGAGAACGATGCTCTGTATTTAAACGCTTTATTAAAATTTTCTGATAGAATTGTTCATCGTAAGATTGATTGGAGAAATTAACCGAAAATGTTTTTAGCCGATTTTGATGAATTTTATTTACCAGAGCGGTAATAATTGAAGAATCCAGTCCGCCACTCAAATAGGCGCCAACCGGTACGTCAGCTCGTAAACGGATCCTAACGGCATCTTCTAAAAGTGCGTAAAGTTCTTCCTGTAGCAATGCTGGCTTTTCTTGTCTGGTTTCATCTTTAAAGGGAATATCCCAGTATTCAATTTCCTTGACTCCTTTTTGATTAATAACTAATAAACGGCCTGGAGGCAGTTCAAAAATGTTTTTAAATGGAGTTTTGGGTGGTATTGTAACCCATAGTGTAAAGATCTCATTCAAAGCGGATGGATCGACTTCAGGTTGTATGTTTCCTTCGGCTAAAATTGCTTTCATTTCAGATGCAAAAATCAATCTATTTTTTTGAAAAGCGTAAAATAAAGGTCGGATGCCTAAGCGATCTCGGGCTAACACAAGTCGTTGATTTCCACGATCCCAGATACTGATGGCAAACTGCCCGTTCAGATGTTTTACAAAATCCAAGTCCCATTGTTCATAGCTATGAACGATAACTTCAGTGTCGCTGTTTGTTTCAAAAATATGTCCCAACTTTTCCAGAGTTTGGCGTAGTTCTTTGTAATTGTAAATTTCACCATTAAACACAATCCAGATGTTTTGCTTTTCGTTTGAAATTGGTTGCGATCCATGAACCAGGTCAATAATACTTAATCGAGCCATGCCCAGGGCAACCTTTTTGTCAAAATAAAAGCCACATTCATCAGGCCCTCGATGATACAATTGGCCGACCATGGCTTCAATTTTTTGCTTAGCGTCTCTCAAAACTTGATTAATCTGAAATATTCCGGCAATACCACACATGCATCATCCTTTTCAATGTCATTTAATTTAAACGTTCGGAAATTAATATAATTT
>JAGHBR010000322.1 GCA_021160885.1 Caldisericaceae bacterium | reverse complement strand
TTTACCCGGAATTTCACGCAGTGGCAGCTCAATCTTTGCTGGAATTTTAAGTGGGGGTAATCAGGAAAAAGTAGCCCGCTTCTCTTTTATTATGTCTATTCCTGCGGTGGCTGGTGCTGTTGTTCTTAAAGCCAAAGACCTAATCGATAGTTCTTTAACGTCATCGGAATTTCTTAACATTGCGTTTGGAACGCTTTTCTCTTTTACCTTTGGTTGCCTTGCCATCTGGTGGTTGCTTGATTTTGTTAAAAAAGGCAAAATCCAGTGGTTCGGTTATTATTGTTTAATCATATCTGTTTTGGGGCTTATTTATTTCATAGGATTTTAAAAAGTGTACAAGCAAAAAGATCTTTTTACTTCCCGTTTTGGTCTTTTAGCCGCTACAATCGGTATGGCCGTTGGGGCCGGCAATATCTGGCGCTTCCCGCGGTTGGCCGGACAATATGGCGGCACCTTTTTAATTCCCTGGTTTTTATTTCTTTTTTTATGGTCCATTCCTTTGTTGATTGTTGAATTTGGTATTGGTCAAAAAACCAAAAAAGGCACGATAGGCGCTTTTAGCTTAATTAACCAGCGCTTTACCTGGATGGGGTGGTTCGTTGGGCTTTGTACAACCGCAATTTTATTCTACTACTCGGTTGTGTGCGGTTGGAGCTTAAAATATTTAGTTCTTTCCCTGCGAGGAAATATTTTTACAATTGATCATCAACAAACGTGGCAGTCGTTCACTCATTTAAATGTGGAAGCTGTCGCTTACCATTTTGTTGCTATTGCCATTGGCACTTTTATTATTTACCGGGGAGTTGTAAAAGGGGTTGAACGATTTTCCAAAATCATTGTGCCATCATTGTTTGTTTTGTTGATCTTAGCTGCCTTTCGGGCGTTGACCTTACCTGGCGCCCAATCAGGTATTGATTATTTTTTCCGGATTGAACCAGCAGCGTTTTTGAATCACCGTCTGTGGCTGGATGCTCTTTCACAGTCGGCCTGGTCAACGGGAGCCGGCTGGGGATTGCTGCTAACGTACGCCATTTACGCCCAGAATAACGACAAAATAGTCAGTAATTCGTTCCTGACCGGAATTGGCAATAACCTGGCTTCTGTTTTAGCCGGGCTGGCCATTATTCCTACTGTTTTTACCTTTTCGGCCAGTATGGAGCAGGCGCATCAGATCTTAGGCGCAGGGAACCAGGGGTTAGCTTTTATTTCTTTGCCTCAACTGTTTGCCCAAATGCCGGCAGGTGCTTTTTTTGTCAGCATTTTCTTTTTGTCATTATTCTTTGCAGCCTTATCCAGCCTTATTTCAATGATCGAATTAGCTACCAGAAATTTGATCGATTTTGGTTTAACAAGAAAAAAAGCCGTTTTGTTGGTGGGACTGGCAACTTTTGTTTTTGGCGCGCCATCCGCTCTGTTTCTGGACTTTTTCAATAATCAGGATTGGGTTTGGGGACTGGGACTCCTGGTAAGCGGGTTGTTTTTTATTATTGTTGTGAACAAAATCGGCGTTAAAGATTTTTTTGCTGAATTTTTGAATTTACAATTTAAATACAAGTTTAATAGAAAACTGTTAAAAATTTTATTTAAATTCCTGATGCCGGTACAGTTTCTCATCATGTTGGCCTGGTGGTTCTGGCAGTCAGTTCAGTGGAATCCTGAAACATGGTGGAATCCTTTCCGTACCTACAGTATTGGTACAACTGTTTTACAATGGGGATTAATTATTGGCCTTGGCTTTTTGCTTCAAAAACACTTTGGCCGGTGGCTGGAAAAAACTAAAAAGTTTTAAAGCAGGAAATTTAAATCGGTTTTTCCTGGGGTGTGCCAAAGATTTTAAAGAGGAAAGTTTTTGGGTTAAAAGCCTGTTTATTCGAAAGCATACTCATTCTTTCTCTGGAAGACTAAAGGGAGGAAGTAAAATTGGCAAACCGATGAAATGAAATTGAAAACAACGAACCATGTGCGAACGAAAGGATCAGTTAAACTGATAAACGAATGCAAATAATAAGTCATTAAATTTTGAGTGTTGTTCTATTGTCTTATTCTTTGTACATTGCGCATTTAAATTACATAATGCAAATTAATTAGGGAAAAACCCATGAAATCCCCCACTCAGGTGTTAAAAGAAA
Organism: Caldisericaceae bacterium; assembly: GCA_021160885.1. Taxonomy (GTDB): domain Bacteria; phylum Calditrichota; class Calditrichia; order Calditrichales; family Calditrichaceae; genus Caldithrix. The sequence goes on along the minus strand of JAGHBR010000322.1, from coordinate 11,147 downwards.
TAACGGAAAACAAAATTGATCGCATTTATCTATTAAATGGTGCTGAAAAATTTTTTCAGGATCAGGTAATTGACGCATTGAGCAAAAAGCTGTTTCCTGATAAAGGCAGTCGGGATTTAAACAAAATCGTCCTGTATGGTACGGAAAACACACAAGCAGAATTATTGTCTCAGTTTAGTTCCTATCCCATGCTGGCTGATCGTAAACTTGTAATTGTACGCGATTTTAATAAAATGCGGATTGAAGATCCAGATACTTTTGAGAAATACCTAAGCAAGCCGCCAAAATTTTCGGTATTGGTTTTATGTGCCAATGAAACACCTAAAAATAAATTTTTCAAAAAAGTGGCGGAATATGCAACAGTAGTCAATTGTAAACCTATTTACGAAAGTCAAATGCCGGCCTGGGTTCAGCAGTACTGTCAACATTTAGGCTACAAAATTCAAAATGAGGCTGCCCATTTCTTAGTGGCCAATGTTGGTGCGCATATTTTAATGTTAAAGAACGAAATTGATAAAGTCATTAGTTTTAAAACTGATGATAGTCCGATTAGCATTAGTGATTTACAGCAAACGTCCGGCGTGTATCGTGAGGCAAATGTATTTGCCTTGCAAAAGGCATTGGCTCAACGCAATTTGTCCCAAAGTATTAAAATTGTGCATCAACTAATCGAAACAGGGAGTGAAACGACCGCGATTAATGCTGTGTTGTTTGCTTTTTTTAGAAAAGCACTGATAGCATCTTCTCTAAAAAGACAGGGGCTAAAGCCAACGCAAATTGCCAAAAAAATGAAATTAGCTGAATTTCAAATGCGAGAAATTAATATTGCCTTACAAAAATTTACGCTTAGACAATTAAAGAAGGTCATCCAGCTTTTAACAGAATTTGATCAGGCTCAAAAAGGGATTCAAATAATTCCAATGCCGCAATTGGAGCTACTTTGTTACCAGATTTGCAGATTGTAATTTTGCATTGTATTTTTAATTGAAAAAGGGAGTAGGTCTTAAGCAACTGAAACTAACGTTAAAAGTTAACGGATTCACCTATTCATCGTTTGCTAAAATGTGAGAATATTTAAGAAGCAGGGTACTTTGTTAGCCACTAAAGCAAACTAAGTATTTAAAAAGTGCAGAAATGCCATCAGGGCAATTTAATCAAAAAACTCCGAAAAAATGCTAAATTTTTCGGAACTTATTTTTTTTATGTTGTGTTAAACAGAAAGTTCGGATATGGTAAAAACTGAAAAGGCAGTAAAAACAAAGGCTTCTCCTACGGATGAGGAATTAATTGCTCGCTTTCAGCGGGGCGATAATTATGCTTTTGATTTACTGGTAAAGCGATACAAAGATCCTTTAATGAATTTTGTTTTCCGCTTTGTCGGTGAAAAGGAAGAGGCTGAAGATATTGTACAAGAAACCTTTTTAAGGTTGTTTAAAAACAAACATTACTATCGTGAAATCGCCAAATTTTCAACATGGATTTACACGATAGCCGGCAATTTGGCCAAAACAGAGTTGCGCAGAAGAAGAAGGCGGAAGCTGTTGTCGATCAGTTCATTTATGACCAGTGAAAAAGATTATGACATTCCGGATGAAGACAGCAATCCGGAACGAGAAACGAATACAGTTGTAACCGACAAAATTATTCAGAAAGCAATTGACAAGTTGTCGCCCAAGTTTAAACAGGTGATTATTTTGAGAGACATTCAGGGCTTTTCTTATGAAGAAATTGCAGAAATTGTAGGGATTCCTTTAGGTACCGTCAAATCGCGCGTCAATAGAGCGCGGCTGAAACTACAAGAGGATCTTAAACATTTGATGAACGAAAAATAAATCAGGGAGAGATAGCCTATGATCAGTTGTGATACTGCAAAACGGATGTTATCCGATTACATTGAGAGTAACCTCCCATCCGATGAACAAGCTGCGGTTGATGATCACCTGAACCATTGCCCGGACTGTAAGCGAGTTTTTGATGACGTAATTTTCCTGACGGCTAAATTGCATCAATTACCCCCCATAACCACTTCAGGGGATTTTGATTCACAATTACGCTTAAGAATTTCGGGAGGTGCATTTGATGATAGTCCATCTACCTTCTCCCGAAGAAATTTAACCTTTGGTCTTTCCGGAGCGGCTTTAATTGCCATGATTACTTTTTTTATCCTAACAACGATCAACACACCGACCGGGGAGTTTAATGAATCCGCAACGCCCTCAGGTGGCATCAATCAAACGCAGCAACAAATGGCCTCTCCCATCCTGGCCCAACCATCGCTTTCTAAATCTTCTGTACATGAATTCCAAAATCAGCAGGATTCGGTAAAAAAGAATCCGGCCAGGATTAATCAGGATCAATTAAAGTTGGTTGACCAGGAAAAGCATTAGTTCAGTTTTATAATAAATAAAAGGATTGTACCTGGCAATCCTTTTATTTTATCAGCCTGCCATCCAATAAGGGATTTGTATTTCAACAATTTTATTATTAATTTACCTAACTTTATTAATGCCATTATTACAAGTTTTTGTAGTAATAGTAAGTTTACTGGTCCGGAAATTAATTTTTTTTAAAATAAAAGCCAATTGAGCAAAAAATCCGGATCATTTTCAGGATAAGGTATGAATTCATCCTTAATTAATTTTGTTGCTCTTTTTTTATTGTCTATTATTGGCATTTTTGTTAATCCGGAATCCTGGAATTTCTGGGCTAAGTTGGCTTTTAAACTTGTTGTTGTGGGCGGAATCTTCTTCTTTCTTTATCAGTTGTGGGGAGACTATCAGGAACAAGAGGAAGAAGAGGAGGAAGATGAGCTACCGGATGAGAAGGCCTTAATTAAAGATGAATCGTTCTTTGAAAATCGTGCGGCTTTACTGGCCAGGGCTCTACAAAAAAACCCGGAAGTTTTTGAACTTTTAAAAAAGCAATTCTCCGTAATCTGGAATCTGATTTTACCGCACAATGGATTTTTGTTGTTGATGTTGCCCAAAAGAGAAATTATTTTGTTGCATAAATTGGTTCGCAACGATGTTTTTCGTTCGCCTAAAAACAAACCGATTCCGGTACTTGATTTGGTCGACGGAGCACATGGCTTTTTAGTTGAAAACTATCTGGAGAATGGTACGAATTTAATCCCTTTTTACAATCCTGAAGCTTACGTTCCGCGTTCTTTTCTGGCTTTTAAGACAGAATTGGAAAAAGAGCTGAATTTGTACTGGTTGTTTGATGCGGAGCTGGTAGATTTTTTTAACGAAGAAGACAAAACAACCATCAATAAGATTAATGATTTAACACTTTCGTACCTGGACCATGTGTTACTGGTAGAAAAATTAAAAGAGGAATCCAAAGAAAAATCTAAAATGCTGGAACTGGCCAGAGATGTTGTTTCGGCTAAAAGTCTAAAAACGGCTGTAAGTCGCTTTAGTGAATTTTTGGCGCATGAATTTCAGGCCAGCAAACTGACCATTGCTTTTAGAAAAAATTTTGATCTGAACGAAGCTCGTGGTACAATTTTTTACGCTATCGGCAAAGAAGACCCTTTTAAAAGCGGAAGTGAATTTCTATTGGAAGAAGGGTTAAATGGTTGGGTGATTTTAAAAAATCGCCCCTATTTACTGGATGACATTGACAAAGGCGAATATTTTGTACCGCGTTTTAGTCGGCAGGAAAAAACCAATTATGGCTTGCGTGCCTTTTTGTCGGTGCCTATTGAATATCAGGAACAGGCCATTGGCATGGTGACTTTAGAAGACAGCAAGCCAGGGAAATTTACTGTTTTGGAAAAAGAAAAATTACAACGTTACACAACGTTGTTCTCTCAATCAATAAATCGAATAGTTTATGAAAACCAAATTGGAGGATAAATGGCAAAGAAGCAAGATTTTGCAAGCAAAACGCAGAAATCAAAGCATGGCAAAACCTGCCCTGTTTGCGGTGAAGCTTTTACTTATGTAAAAACGGTAAAAACCGTGCCCAGCAAAAAAACAGGCGCCTATCGTTTTATCGAGCAGATTGTGGCTGTTTGCAAATGTAACGAAAAAGAAGTGTACGCTTAAGCCGTACACCAAAATTTGGAATATTCCTAAATTAAAGGCCTCATATTGCGGGGCCTTTTTTGTTTTAATTCAGTACTTGCTTAATTAAAAGACTTCTTTTCAACAAGTTGACACTTTGAAGACAACACATACCCCCCATTTTTGTCTGGCTACAGTGGTCAGGCTTGTGTCCAATTAAAAGAAAACGGAAAAGACACTAACAACAATAAATACAAAGTATTATGGTTAATAGATTGAAAAAAGATTTTGCCAGAATTTTAACCGATACCATGTTTGAGTTTAATGAGTTACTGCTAAATTACCTTTACTTAATCGATTTGATTGCTTAAATTTTAACAGTCAAATGTTGAAACCTTTAAAGAATTTACCGTAAAATACTTTAGTTGTAAAAAGCGTTTTTATGACGGGCTTACTTGAGTTTTCCGGGATACGATTTCTTCTCCCATTAATCATGGGAGAACTGATCATGAGCACAGTCCCTAAATCATTCACTCTGAAAGCCAAAATCTTTCTGTTTTTGTTAACGGTTTTTTGCGCCTCCTGTTATTTTAAACCGACGCCTGTTTATTTATTAAAACCGCAACTACAAGAGGGCTATTGGCTCTGGGGGAAATACTTTCAGGTCGGGCATTCAGATAGCCTGGAAGTGGCTCTGGCTTACGATCGTTCATATAAAGGATATTACAAATTCAACGTCATCATAAAAAACAATACACGAAAACCAGTACTTGTCGATCCGGTTAAGTTCTATTACCAATTGGTTTGGTTAACATCTGAAAGCCCCATAATAGATCGGATTTATGCTGTAGATCCAGAAAAAGAAATTATTAAATTAGCGAAACAGGAATCACGAGAAATAGCGGCTTACCGGACGGATAGTGCCAACAGGGCGCTTCTTGCATTTTTTGATTTGCTTGGAGATTTATCTGACTCGGGTAAAAATTCTGCTAATAACTTACAAAATGAAGTTTCCAGTTTGAGGAGCAATTTAGAACATCAAGTGCAGATGCAATCTATTGAAAAGAAACTTAAACAATGGCAGGTAAAGGCTCTGCGCAAAACAACCTTACCACCGAACTTTCAAATTACGGGCGATGTATTCTTTCCGGTGAAGTCAGAGATAGAGAAAATAATTATTCATGTGGTGGTCAATGGCAAAGAATTTTTATTCCCTTTTAAGCAATATGTAGAAAATTGATTTGAAAGGAAATAAGATTGGTAAGAATTTTATTAAACCTGATTATTTTATTTACTTATTTTTCAATCACTTTTGCTTCAGACACCCTCATTGTTAAAACAGTTAAAGTTAAAGGCTTTGGGCCTTTCAGGCATGGGGTACATCCGTTGAAGGAACTAACAAAAAACAATCCATGGTACAATTGTAAGCCAGAAATTAAAGGTATTCCTGATACACTCAAGAACAAAGTCATTTCATTTGAACAAACTGATTTTTGGCAATATGCTTTTCAATGTTTCAAAAATAAAAAGATCAGCGCTGAGCTATTTTCCTCTTATAAAAAAAATTTTACTTCTGATCCGGACATGGCTTTTGTTAGTCAAAAAGATTTAAAAGTCTCCATCCCTATTGTTGCCGGGTTTAATGCAATGAACCAGGTGGTAGTAGTTGTGGATCGAAACAACAACTATGATTTAAGCGATGATCCTCCTTACATTATTCCTCCAAAACTGCCTGGCCAGATTTACTGGGGACGTTATCACGATGGCCTACCTTTTGAAATTAAATACGAATATTTTAATGGAAAACGCCTGAAAACAGGTAAGACCTGGCTTTATGTTGATTACGATTATTCCGTTTACAATCTTCCTGATTCCATTGTCTCTAAAATGCCGGTACAAATTGCTATGAATTTTGCCGAACATCGTGTCGGAACTTTTAACATTAATGGGCAAAAGTATGAATTGGCTATCTACAGCACCCGCCCAGTTTATCGAAGCTCTACTATTCTAATGGTAAAAAAGGTTACTAAAAAGAGTTTTAATGAAAAATATTCGAACGAAATCCAAGTTGGTGAAAAAGTTCGGATTGGAAACTTTTTTTATCGGTTCGAAAAAGTTTTAAATGCAGGCGAAAGCGTGATGCTTACCAAATTGTCCAAAATTGATCAAGGATTTGGAACGGAAATTGGTAGCATGGCTTTTCTGTTTACATCCAAATCTATTAACGGTGAACTGATTGATCTAAAAAAATTAAGAGGAAACTACGTATTGCTTGATTTTTGGGGAACCTGGTGTGCACCGTGTGTAGCGGAAATTCCAACCTTGAAAGAAGTTTTACAAAAATACGGCAGCAAAAATTTTAAATTAATTGGTATTGCTAATGACACTGAGGAAAAGCTGAAAGCATTTGTCAATCAAAATGAAATTAGTTGGCCACAAATACTTCAACAAAAATCAAAAGAAATTATTAATCTTTACAATGTAAAATCGTATCCAACCACATTTTTAAACGATCCCGAAGGCAGAATTATTGCAAAAAAAATTAGAGGGAAGCAGCTAAAATTAAAATTGGCAGAATTACTTTGGAAGTAAAGTTTTAAAAATATTTAAACTCTACCTTTACTTCGGTATGCTCAATTTCCATTAAAGCAACCGAACGCATTTTTCCGTAGCGCGGTTGACTGGCGCTGCCCGGATTTATGAACAAAATGTCTTTAAACCGACTTTGTTCCGCCCGGTGCGTGTGTCCAAAAATGACCAGATCTGCACATTTATTCATTTTAAACAGCTCATAGGCAAAGGTTTTGGGCGAACTGACAATGTGCGTAAGGCAGGCGCAATATTTACCCAACATGAAAAAATCAATCCGTTTGTAGCGACTGACCAGGGGAAAACGATCGGTGTTTCCATAAACGGCCCTGACCGGAGCCAGTGCTCTCAGCTCTGTAATGATCTGTTCATTACCAATATCGCCGGCGTGTAAAATTAATTCCACGCCCTGGAAAAGGTCAAAAACTTCCGGCGCTAATTGGCCATGAGTATCTGAAATTAATCCGACTCTCAATTTGCCTCAGGGTTTTTCTAATACTCCGCCAAGTTTCCTATCTTCTTTTTTAAGTAAAAATGCAAAAACCAAGCCAAATAATCCCAAACTGGCAAACATGACCATACTGGCTGTGTAATTGTGCGTTTTGTCGCGCAGCATGCCGTTTAAATACGGAAATAAAGCCAGGCCAATGTTTTGAATAAAGGTAATTAAGCCAAAGGCTGTGCCCACCAGCTCTTTTTTAACTATTAGAGGTACCGAAGGCCACATGGCAGCCGGTACCAGGACAAATGCGGCGCCTAATAGGATCATCGGGTAGGCCGGGTAAATTTTGGTTAGGCCCATCATCAGGTGACTGGGAATTAACAGCAAGGAACCGAATATCATCAGGGTTGCGCGTTTGCCGATTTTATCTACTAACTGACCGGCAAAGGGAGCTAAAACCATCGAGGCAAAAATAATGATTGATGAAATGCCGCCAGCGGTACTGAACATGTGCAGAAAATTATTGAAGGCTTGATTAAAAAACCCCCCGCCTGTTGGCGCAACACGGGCAATTCCCCATTTGTCAACAAAAAAATCGGTGGAAAGGGCGGTAAAAGGAAAAATGGCCGAATAGAATAAAACACAAAGCATGGCAATGTACCAGAATGCCGGTCCGAACTTTTTCACGTCGCTCAACACCAGCTTTTCCTCGGTTCCCGTTTCAGCCAGTTCCAGAGCTTTTTCACCATAGCGATCCATAAAAACGTAAACAATGTTGGAAATCAATGAAAGCAAACAAAAAAGCATAGCCGCAATTAAAGCGTACTTGTAACCGCCAAAATGGTGTACAATCAACTCACCTGTATTAAAACTAAACAAAGTGCCCAAACGGCTGACCGTTAAGGCAATGCCGAAGGAGAGCGCCAGCTCCTTTCCTTTAAACCAGCGTGAAAGAATGGCCGACTGTGCCACCACCAGTGGTTCTGATCCGGCGCCAAAAATAAAACGACCGGCAAACACCAGCGGCAGACTTCCGCCAAAGGCTACCAGGGCCGAACCTAAAAAGACCAGCACTGAAAAAATCATGCTGGCCATGCGAGTACCCAGTTTGTCGATTAGAAAACCGCCAATCAAAACAGAGAGAATAGCGGCAATGCTGTAAACAGTGTACAAAGCACCAACGGTTTCGCGTGAAGCTCCTAAATCTTTCACCAGGGTGGGCGCAATGGCACCGATGATGTCATAGGCAAAATAACTTCCAAAGGTTAACATGGAAACAAAAAACAAAACAGTAAAACGATAGGCTCTGGAAGCAGGATTGAACAAGCCTCCGCTACTTTTGGAAGATGCTCCGCTCATTATTTACCCTTTCAGCAAGAATTCAAGAATTACTGATAAAAATTTCGAATCCAGCGGTGGCGCGCCAGTTTTTGAATAAGTTCTTCTGAAAGCGCACCTTTTTCCACGGCCTTAATATTGGACAGCAAGTGTTCCATTTTGCGCACACCAGGAATTACGGTAGTAACAGCCTCAAACGAAATAACAAAGCGTAAGGCGGCTTCTGGCAAGGATTCCGTTTCGTCGGCCACGTCTTTCATGATTTCCTGCACGCGTTGCCAGACCTGTTCTTTACGGTCACCACGAAAATAACGATTCCGAAAATCTTTTGGCGGAAAGGTTGTTTCCGGAATAATGTTACCAGTAAGCGCCCCCTCGTCAAAAGGTACGCGGGCAATGACGCTGATGTTGTTTTCTAAACAAAATGGAAATAGTTGGTCAATAGGCGCTTGATCAAAGAGGTTGAAGATGACCTGGAAGGAATCAATCAAACCGCTTTTGGCTGCTTCAATACCATTGGTTGGTTCATGGTCATTCATGGAAATACCAAAAAAGCGCACCTTGCCCGAATCTTTCAGCTTTACGATCGCATCCTTCCACTCATCACGATCAGCCCAGGCATCAGACCAGACATGAAACTGTTGTAAATCAAGGTAATCACGCTTTAGGTTTAGTAAACTTTTCTCGGTTGTTTGAATGATGTAATCTGTAGGAAAGCATTCTTCCAGTGTGTAAGAATCTTTGGCCGGCCAGCGAAAGTTTTTGGGAGGAATTTTAGTAGTAATGAAAAGTGTTTTGCCGGCTTCTTTTTCTACTTCGCCCAACAATTTTTCGCTGTGGCCCATGCCGTAAACAAAAGCAGAATCAAAAAAATTGATGCCTTCTTCAATGGCTTTGTGTAAAACGCGTTTTGATTCGGCATCATCGGCACCAATCCACATGGTTTTGCCCATACCCCAGGTGCCTACACCCAGGCGAGAAATTTTTACATCTGATTTATCAAAGGTTCGATATTTCATAGCCCAAATTCCTTTGTTGTTTAGTTAAAATAATAGATTAAAAGCCAATATGATGCAAAATTTTATTGGGGAAATATGTTTTTATTAAGAATGTCATTCCCGCGAAAGCAGGAATCTCAAATTATTGTAAATATTAGATTAGGCATCAAGTGCGGAATGACAGGTTTGGAAAATACCCGATTTTTTCAAATGTTTCTTTAGAAACATGGAAACATGGACAATAAAGCTCTGCCCGGAAGTTTTGGATCATTGGTATCAGGTAGGGAATACGATCTTGTAAAAGAAGGCTAAATTATCAGCTTTTTGAAAAAGGAAAAAAGCTGGAATTGAGTAACCGAATTCCAGCAGTTAATTGGTAAACATTTGCAGGACTGATTGTAATAAGGGCCGTGATTTTTTAACCAGTACGTCTTTCAATTGGCGGTAAATGTCTTTTGTTACGTCATAAGCCATGTAAGCAAAGGGCAGAGCAATTAGCACAAATACCAGAACAGAGAAAACTTGTTTCATGTCAACCTCTCATTTGTTTTAGTTGGTACATACGATTGACCAGTGAAAAAGGTTTCACAAAATTTTTACTTAAGATTTGCCTTAATTTTTTCAAACTTTGATGAAATCAATAAAATCTGCGCTTGAATTATTATTCCATTACTAAATCCTTAGACCAAACTTTTGTACAAGAGAATTTGCTAAAATTACAAATGGAGGTTACATTTCATTCGAGATAAATTTAACCTTTTGGAGTTGAAAAGATGGTTGTTTTTCCTGGGTTTCAAATTAAAAAATCGGTCCGGAAAAAATTAGCTTTAGATGAATCATGGTTCAGTTTGCAAGGCGATCTCATTGTCCATGATCAGCGTGTTGCTCAGCAATTGGCGGAGATACTGCGCCCCATTAATAAAAATCTTCAGGCCAGTGAATTAAATGCGTTTGGTCTGTTGCATGAAATTGAACACTATCTGGTTGCTTATTACCGAAAAAATACTGAATCTGATTTAAATAAGAAATTAGAAACCTTTTTTAAAAAAGAACTGGGCTTAAAAAAGTTCAACAAGCTTCTAAAAAAATATTGCCAATATTTCCCACCAACCCCTGTTTTTATAGGCGAAATCACCATTGCTGACTTTCTTAAAAAGGCCGCCAATCGACACCTTATTTTAGAAGAATTAATGTTAATCTGGATCGACAATTTAAATCCGGCATTCAAACCCATAAAAAAATTGATTGATCCTGATGAATTAAAAGATGAACCGGACTTTCAGGCGACCTTTAATCTTTTCGATTCCATTTTCAAAGAACTGCCTCTTTTACCAGAAGAAAAGCTTTCACTATTTGAATTGTTGCAAGAGCCTGCTAAAAAGTTTCCACATTCCATTCAGGCTCAATTAGAGTACATTGCAAAACGCTGGCAAAAATTCATTGGCGCTTTCTTAAAGCGATTACTGTTTTCACTTGATTTCATTAAGGAGGAACAAAGGGCACGGTTTGATAAAGCTTTGTTTGGCCCCGGCCCAACTGAAGTGCCCAAATATGAAGAAGATTTTGAACCAGAACGATTTTCGCCTGATGAACACTGGATGCCCAGATTGGTTTTAATCGCCAAGAGCACTTACGTTTGGCTGGATCAGTTAAGCAAAAAATATGAACAGCCTATCACACGTCTTGACCAGATTCCAGACGAAGAGCTGGAACGACTGGCTCGATTCGGCATAAGCGGATTATGGTTAATTGGCATCTGGGAACGGAGTC
>JAGHBR010000112.1 GCA_021160885.1 Caldisericaceae bacterium | reverse complement strand
TTTAATAGTGTGCCAGTAAAGCATCCATTTCATTATTCATGAAATCCATTTTTATTTGATTCATAAAAAGGTACGATTTTTTTAAGAAAAAATAAAATTTTGGGAATTAAGAGGATTCCTTAGACTATTCGGTTAGTCCTAAATTTTACTTAAAATCAGGTGAAAATGTAAATTCTAAAGAATATTTTACAAACACATTTTTAAAATTAGTAAATACAGTTTTATCCGTTAATGAAATAGCCTTAGATTGTTTTTTATTTCAATTCGTAAGACCAGTAATATTTAATTCCCTTGGCTTTTAAATCAGCTTCTGCCCGGGGATGAAACTGATAAGCCAATGCCAGGGGGAAGATTTTCTTATTTAAATGTTTTTGAATTCGATCCAACCGTTTTAAAAATCGTTTTACATCTTTAAGACCAAATTGAGCCTTACTTTCGCCAATCACAATAATTTCATCGCCGTTTTGTCGGCCTTCACCATAAATATTAATTTCCTCAAACTTACCATCGGGATAGATGAGATTTTTTCTAATTAATTGGGGCACTTTAATGTTAAACTCTTTTTCCAATAATTTCTTTAAGGGATCGTAAGCACGATCTTCCAGCGAATAACCAATGGTATTGCTAATCCCGCCTAATTGTTCTTCAATATTGCTAACGCGTCTGGTTAACTTTTGAATTTGGAGTTCTGTTTGCTTTTGCGCTTGCGCCAGTTCTTCTAAACGTTGTTCGGTACGCTTTTGTGCCTCTGCCAATTCGTTAACACGTTGCTCCGTACGCTTCTGGGCCTCAGCTAACTCATTGACACGTTGTTCGGTACGCTTCTGTGCTTCAGCTAATTCATTGACACGTTGTTCGGTAAGCTTCTGGGCCTCAGTTAATTCATTGACACGCCGTTCCGTTTGCTTTTGAGCTTCGACTAATTCGGACACCACATCTTTTAATTCATTGAATTCTTTCTTGGTTACCGCATCAGACAAATCCTGATAGATTTGTCCCAATACCGCGGTCAATTTTGAAGCGGCCTGCTCACCAAATTGCTCTTTTAATTCATCGTAAATTTTGAATGTATCTAACATCTTTAATCCTCAATCTTACGCTCGTAATATAACCAAAACAACCGGCGAATGAAAGTAGAGTACGTTAACAAATTAAACTTCTAATTATGAAAATAGTTTGATTGAAAATTTAGTGGAGATTACTTTTTACTTCCCGAATATTTCAGATATTTATTATGTAAAAACTTTTCGACAGGTTTGTACAGACCATGTCGTAACAAACCGTGTAATAGAATTTTAGCTTGATTGAAACGAAACTGATGTTGCTCTTGGTTAAAGTCTTCTAAATCTTTACCTAAGGAAGCACCATAACGAGTTTTATACCACGGGAAAAGCTCTTCTTTCACAAACTCGTAAATTTTAAGATCATTCTGATTTGCTTCTTTAACTCGCTCTATTATTTTAACAGATATTTCATTTTTCGCCTTCTTTACATTCACATTCTTTATTTCATAATGCATATTAAAGCTTTTTAGATTCAGTTCATTTTTCATCAAGAGCAGCGATTCATCAAAATTTTCTACCAGTCCCACAAACTTAAATTTCTCTTTCAAATACTGAATGGCCAAATCAGGGTCATCTTTGCCACAAATGCGTTTGGTCATGAAATTGTTAAAATGACCATTCTCCAAAAAGGTTTCCAAGTCCCAATTAATATTCATGATCTGTTTGTGGTAAAAATACTGCGAAATAAAGCGACTGACCGGTTCGCGCAAAAAGGTAAAGTACTCAATGGGCTTTCCAATGGCCGATTCGTAATCCAGATAAACACGCGTGGTGTGCCCGCCAAATCCCTTAAAATAAGGGAACAGTTTAAAAAAATACGCGCTTCTTCGGCGGTAAAAACATTCTCCTGATCGTTAGCCCATATCGACCAGGGCGTTAAAGTAATGTAGCGGAACGTATTGTTCTTAAAAATGTGATGTAAGGTGATTCCCGCTGCTTTCTCAATATGAATAAAACAAATCAACCGTTCCACACTCCCTGTTTAAGCTTTCAATTCTTGCTCAAATTCATTCAAAAACACAGCTCGATGTGTACTTTTGGACTTCTCCACCAGCAAGGTAGCTAAATGTACCTCAAAAAGTTCCTGTACAGGAATGAGAGGATTTCCTCCCTGTTGTACGCTTTCAAGAAAAAGCTTCAATTCGTTAAAATGACCTTTGTCTTGCTTTAAGCCCGTTTCTTTAACAGGGCTCCCAAAACTGTGCAAAGTTTTGAAATTGTCAATGACGAACACGCGCTGTGAACTGAACACTTCCACTCGTTCTTTAGGAAAACGCGGATGGCCGTTGGCCAGGTAGTGAATGGCAGCCTGCGAGCCGTCCTTAAATTGCAGCAAAATCATGGTCTTGTCTTCGTCGGTTTCCGAATGGCCCTCGGTAGAAAGGGCAAAAACGGATTGAATGGGAGCTCCCACCAGATAGCGCGCCAGATCAATGAAATGGCAGCCCTCGCCAATAATGCGTCCGCCGCCCATTTGCGGATCGTGCACCCAGTGCTCGCGGGGAATGTGCCCGGCGTTAACCGTAATGATCACCGAAATGGGATCGGCCCGTTCCTGCAGCGCCTTTTTGAGCTTTTGACTGAACGGCGAAAAGCGGCGATTAAAACCAACCATCAAATGTTGCTCAGGGTATTGTTTTACCGCCTGGTACACCTCTTTTAACTGCTCCAGAGTTACGGCCAGTGGTTTTTCCACAAACACGTGCTTGTTGTTTTGCAAAGCCTGCACCACCAGACGAGCATGGGAATCGTGCCGCGTGCTGATAAACACCGTATTGATTTCCGGCGATTCTAAAATGCGATTGCGGTCGGACGTGGCCTGTGGAATGCCGAATTTCTTGGCGGCAACGCTGGCGCTCAAACCATCGGACGAAGAGACCATTTGAATGGGCGCGTTGAGCTTTTTCA
>JAGHBR010000407.1 GCA_021160885.1 Caldisericaceae bacterium | reverse complement strand
GAAGTAAAGGCGAACTATATTTCGCCTTTGCAATATGTCAATTTTTCTTCCGATTTTTAAAATTCAAATGGCTGCTTCACAAGCTGTTGATTTGAAACCAACTAAGCAAATGGTATTTCTAAATCAACAAATATGGTAAATTTTACTGCAGCTTAAATATTTCCCAACATTTCGCAAGCAATGAAAAATTGTCTAGCAACTTGCGGCATGAAGGTAATGAAAAATCAATAATAGTTTGACTTTAAGCCAGGTTGTCCAGACACCAGCTACGGTTTATTCTATGTTTTGCGGTACGCGTACTTTGCTTTTTACCACAAAGGCTTCGCGGTAGCCCAGTTTGCGTGCTAATTCGCGGGCTTTTTCGGCTTTGTTCCGATCCGTAAAATCCCCTATGCGAATCTTGTAAAAAGGCGCTTCAAAAATAAAATAGACTTTTTGTTTGTAAGGTTCAAAATCGGCCAGGGCTTTTGTTTTAGTCATTGTTGCGGTTTCAACATTACGCCCGGCAAAAATCTGTACTCTAAAGCCATCTGCTTCCTGGTAAATGATCAACGAATCCGGAATAGACTCGGTATTTTGCTCTCTGTTTGCAGGCTGGAAGGTTAAAGATTCCATGGGCTGATTTGAAATTCCTTCCATGGCATGGGTGCGTTTAATGACGATGTCATCATCATCCAAACTGAGGGGATCGAACGATTCATCAAACTGGCTCTCTGCCTGGGGCTGATCAACCGTTTCTTCGGAAGCTGGTGTCACTTGCTTTTTAGCCGCGGCACATCCAGAAAAAAGCGCCAGACTCACGGCAAAAATCGTCAAAACAAGCAAATATTTCAAATAATTTCTAATGTATTTTGCGGTACCCATCCTGTTTTTCCATCCTCTAATTTAATTTCAAACCATTCATGACTTGTTCTTAAAATCATCACCTTGGTGCCTTCGTGAATCACAAAAATTTCGGTCGATTGATCTCGTGGTTCGGAAAATACCGTTACCGTTGGCTTTAATATAACGCCATATTTTTCATTTTCAAAACGATATGCTTTATCGGTAAATAAAACGCCACTAAAAAGCAGCAAGAGCAAACTGAGCAGCACTAATGGTTTTCCCCGCTCCTGTTTTCTCTGTTTCTTCCAGTACAAATAGAAGGCCAGACTCAGAACCGTCAACCAGAAAAATGCGATCAGCAACCAGGCCAGTACATTAAGAGAAAAAGCCTTTAACAGCGATTCCAACCAGACGCTTAAAAAGAAACGCGGCGGTTTTTTGATTTTGTCAATTAAACGACTTTGCAAAATCAATAGGTTTTCTTTCAGCGCTTCATCATCCGGCATCAGACGTTGAGCCCGTTCATAAAACAGTCGCGCTTTGCCCAGCTGATTAGTCTTAAAATAAGCATTGCCCAAATTGTAGTACAGTTCGCCGCTTTCGTAACCGGCATCTAAAATTTTTTGGTAAAATTCAATGGCCTGCTGGTAGTTGCCCTGTTGAAATGCTGTATTGCCCTGGCGGAATAAATGTTCTACTTCCTGAGGCTGCGCCTGCCCCATCGCAACCAACAAAATCAACAACAGCCCCGTTTTAAAACAAGATTTTAAGCGTATCATATCCACTTCTCTAAACTGGTTAATACCTTTTTCGCCCGCTCATAGAATTTACGTCGTTCCTCTTCCGAATCCGGAATATTGGCAAATTGTCTGAAGTCTGCTTCTTCAAGCACGTTGATGTATTCTTCCACAACCTGTGATTCAATCTTTCTTTCCGCTAAATGTTTGCGCACATTAGGCGTACTAAAATCACTCAAATCGATGTTCAGCCTGTCGCGCACAAAGCCTTGGAGCGCGTTGCTCACAGCTTTGTAGAATTGATCGTAGTCGCCGGTTTTTAACAAATCGTGCGCTCGGGAAAGTTGCTTAGAGGCCATGCGGCCGGCTTTACGACTGCGCAGCAAGCGTTCGTCGCCACTGATTCTGGCCTGGTAATCATTCACCAGCACAAACACTATTAAAAAGAGGAAGCCAAAGCCCAGCATGCCCCAAAACTTAAAAGTCCGGTAAATTTTGTAGCCGATTGGCCTGAATTCACTAAACTCTTTAATGAAGCGAATGTCTTTGCCGATCAAATCAACGTAACGCTGATCCAGTGAACTCCCACCGATGGGTTGATTTAAAGCCACACTTTGCGTACCGGTCACATGCAAAGGAATCGCTTTACTTTTTAAGGTGACGTACTTTTTCAACTGCGGATCAAAATAGCTGAAGGTTAACGGTTTGATTAAAAAGTCGCCTGGTACACGGGGAATCAAAATCACTTCTGCCGTTTTTTTGCCGCGAATAGCCGCCCCCACGTTGTCAAGCTGGGTTTTGATTTTGGGATCGTATTTTTCAATATCCGGCGGTACAATCACATCCGGTATGTTCACCATTTTAATGTTGCCCTGCCCGGAAATATTGATTTTTAACGAAACCGCATCGTTGGTTTTAACCTGATTTTTATCGATTTTTACATCAAAATCGAATTTGCCCACAGCCCCGCTAAAATCGGCTGGCCTTCCCTCTTGTGGTAAATCCAGCGCTGTAATTTTAATCGGTTTACTGCTGATCGTTTTCTGGATGACTCTGCCAAAGGGATCATCGAAAAAACTGTCGAAAATGCTACGTGACCGGCGCTGCACACGCGCCTCCACCAACACAGAGATCGGTTCCAGGGTTAGCTCACCACTTTGCGTGGGAAAGATCGCAATTTTCCGAATGGTGGCCACATTGTAATTTAAACCGTTTACGATTTCGGTGCTGATCGTCGGCTGCCCCGGCATTTCAAATTCCTCGGTCCAAAAGCCGGGATTGGAAGGCAGCTTTTGAAAATCGTAGCCGCTAACATTAACTCTGAAATAGAGTTTGTAGGCCACAATAATCTGTTCACCAACAAAGGCCTTTCGTTTTGAAACCTCGGTTTTCAGGTAGATGCTTTGCCCGATCAAATCCTGGTCGGTTCTTCTTTTGGGGGCCTTTTTTTGTGGCGCTTTTGCCCGGGGGCTGGTTTGATCTTGATCGACCACGGTGATGGTGATGGCATTGCTTTTGAGTACTTTCCCTTTGAAGTTTAACAAAGCCGGTGGAATTTTCAACTGGCCTTTCTTTTTGGGCTGCAAATAATAGGTGTGGACTTTGGTGGCTGACATGCGTCCATTGACAAACTGAATGCTGGTCGAAGTATTGGGCCCGGAAAGGACGTAAAAATCTGCAAAATCAGGCGCCTGAGGATCGGGCAAGGATGTAGTTTTACCGGAAACTTCTATGGAATAGGTAAAGTTTTCGTCAAGGCCTACCTTGTTTTTAGAAACGTACGAACGAATTTGTAGGTCCTGCCCTTTAATGGTTAAAGGCAGCCCATAGGTCAATAGCAAGATTAAAAATAGAAATTTAATCACTATTTGATTTTGATTATTCATGAACATCGGTTTCATTCAATTTACCAGTCTTTTTCTACCTGTTTTCTACCTGCAGGCACACGCATGTGTTCCTTTTTAAATTTTTTGTTTTCTTCTTTCAGGGCGCGTAAAATACGCTCGGCCTCTTCTTTGGTCATCTCTTTTTTCTTGTCCGCTTTGGCCTGCTGCTGTTGCTGCTTGTCCTTTTTCTCTTGCTTGCCCTCGTTGGCTTTTTGTTGCTGTTGCTGCTGCTTTTGCTGATCTTTTTGTTTTTGCTGTTGATTTTGTTGCTGCTGCTGTTGTTGCTGTTGTTGTTTTTTCTTTTGTTCCAGTTTCTCTTTTAAAGCTTTTAAATAGGGATCATCCGGAAACTGCTGCAAGCCCTGATCCACGGCCTGCAAAGCCTGCTCCAGCTGGCCACGCACGTACAAATTAGCGCCCAGATGAAAATATTCCATGGCATTCTGCGAATAACCACTGGTAAAAAGAAAAACCACAAATACGAAAACAATGCCGATTTTTTTCATGTTTCCTGTGAACCTAAAATATCTACCACATCTTTAATACGCTGAATAAAATTTCGGAAAGCTGCTACGGTTTTGTCTTTTTTAAGCCCGTCCATCATCAACTGGTAAGCGTCATTGTACCTGCGTTGATCGACCAGTTTTTCCGCCTGTTCTTTCAATTTTTTGGCAAACTCCGAAGGTTCGATGTTTTTGTTCTGTTGATTTGGCTGCTGTTGCTGCTTATCAGCCATTTCCTTTAATTTGGCCCGGGCCAGTTCCAGGTTGTATTTAGCCTGATAATCATCCGGTTTGAGCTCCAGTGCCTTTTTGTAAGCTTCGATGCTCTCCTTCAATTTATTCTGCTGAAAATAACAATTACCAATATTGTAGAAAGCTTTGGCGCTTAAGTCAAGATTTTCACTACCGACCACTTTTTGGTACGCGTCGATGGCTTCCTTGTATTTTTTTAATTTGTAAAAAGCGTTGCCTTTGTTAAAAATGGCAATTTCATTGAGCGGATCATCTAACAGGGCATCCTGGTACTGAGCCAGGGCCTGTTCATACTTTCCCTGTTTAAAATATTCATTGCCTTTGTTGATTTTACTGCGAATACTGTCTGCCATGGCCCCTTGAAACAGACCAAAGGCCAGCAAACTAATAATCAGCCAACGCATATTGCGACCTTACTTTAGTTCGTACCGGTAAAAAGAATTCCAACATTAAAAAGATTAAACCAAGTACCAGAAAGATCTGGTAACGGTCTTCATATTGAGCGAATTTATGGGCGCTAAGTTCCTTTTTTTCCATTTTTCGAATTTCATCGTAAATTTTGCGCAACTCGGCCTGCCCGCTGGAGGCAATGTAATACTTACCATTGGTAATAAAGGCAATCTTTTGCAAGGTTTTAACGTCCAGCCGGGTAGTCACCACATTGCCATTGCGATCTTTCTTAAATCCCATGGACCGACCATACTGATCATAAACCGGAATGGGTACGCCCTGCAGCGAACCAATACCTATGGTGTAAATAATAATTCCTTCTTTAGCTGCATCTTCTGCCGCTTTTTCAGGCTCACCTTCGTTGCTTTCGCCATCAGTAATTAAAATCAAAACCTTGTGCTTCCGCTCTTTTTGATTAAAAGATTTAATGGCTGTACGAATGGCATCTTCCAATGCGGTTCCCTGCACCGGAATCAAATCAGGCTCCATCATCTGTAAAAAGAGTTTAGCCGCGCCGTAATCCAGTGTTAAAGGACAAACCAGATGGGCCATGCCGGCAAAGGCGATTAAGCCAATGCGGTCGCCCTGCAAAAGGTCAATAAAATTGTCCAGCTCGTGTTTGGCTTTTTCCAGACGATTGGGCTTAATATCCTCAGCCAGCATACTGTTGGAAACATCCAGGGCAACAATAATATCAACACCTTCCCGCTTTACTTCTTCTAACTTTGTACCAATTTGCGGGTCGGCCAGCGCAATAACAAAACAAAGGTAACTCAGAATGAAAAACACACTTTTCCAGATTTGTCGTGAACGACTGTAGCCAGGCATAATGCGTTTTAAAATAGCAATATGTCCAAAACGCTGTAATAAGGCCTCTTTGTGTCGGTAAATCAGCACAAAAAAGACAATCAGCAGCAAAACGCCCCATAAGCCATGTAAAAATATCGGATATCTAAATTTAAGAACTTCCATTTGCTCCTTTAGAGTTTTCTTCGCTTTCGCTTATTTTTATTAAGCCCCTTAACGCTTCCGGAGAATCATTCTTCAAACGCTGATTTAAGGAATTGTTTTAAAATAGGTATTCCCTAGCGCCAATTCGATTACCAACAATAGCACACCGAAACTTAAAAAGTAAACAAAAAATTCTTCGTAACGGGTGTACTCTTTAACCTCGATTTTCGTTTTCTCCATTTCGCCGATTTCTTTGTAAATCTGGCGCAACTTTTCGGTATCGGTTGCTCTGAAATATTTTCCACCGGTAATGCTGGCTACCTGCTTCAGCAAGTCTTCGTCAATGTCCACGCGCATTGGCACATAGCGCCGGCCCCAGATGGGATCATCCACCGGGTACATGGCCGTGCCGCGGGTGCCCGTGCCTATGGTGTACACCCGAATGCCCATCGCTTTGGCCATGCGGGCAGCCGTAATGGGATCAATCTGGCCGCGGTTATTGCGACCGTCGGTTAACAAGATAATGACTTTACTTTTAGCTTTGCTGTCCTTTAAACGGTTGATGGCGGTAGCCAGCCCCATGCCAATAGCCGTACCATCCCACTCCCGGTCGGCCACTTTCATGTTGTCCAAAATATGATAAAGCACACCGTAATCCAGTGTTAAAGGACATTGTGTAAAACTCTCACCGGCGAAGACCACCAGGCCAATACGGTCGTTTTTACGGCCTTCGATGAACTCTTTGGCCACCATTTTGGCCGCTTCAATGCGGTTTTTGGGTCTAAAATCCTCGGCCAGCATACTGGTCGAAACGTCCATGGTCAGCACGATGTCGATGCCCTCGGTGGTAATCTCTTCTTCCTTGTGGCTGGATTGCGGCCTGGCCAGCGCTAAAATGATTAACGTAACAGCCAGCAAGCGCAGCACAAAAAGCGCAGGACGCAGACGCTGTTTTAAGCTGGGCTTCACATTCTTTAAAAGACGAATGTCCGAATAAATGATTTTAGCCGACGCCCGGCTGCGTCCGCGCCAGTACCACCAAACCATGCCGGGTACAATCAGTAAAAGTATTAAGTATGCCGGATCTGCAAATCGAAACATGTATTACCTGTTTTTTTAAATGCTCAAAAATTTTTTAAAATCAGAAACTCCTACAAATTCTGACTTATTTTAACATTTCAATTTTAGTTTAATCAGCTCCCTTAAAATGGCTAAATTTTGTACTAGCGATGTAATTTTCCCCCTCTCTTTTTACAAGAGAGGGGAAAACAGGGAGGTTTGTTTTTTAATTAATAGTTAACACTCTCTCTTAAAGCAACTATTTTTCTTTGTTCACTCCGTGCCTTCCTTTTCAGCTGCCATTTTATTGGTCTGCTTTCTCTTCTCCTTTGCTCTTCTCTGTTTCCTCAGATTTCTCCGTTTTCGGTTTCTCGATCAGATCTTCTTTTTTAGGAAAAATCTTCTCCAGATCTGCCTTTTTAAACGTCACCACCGCTTTCAGTTCCGGAACCTGAGCGTAAAAGTAATCATCATTTTTGTCCCTACCAACCAGCAATACAAGAATCTTTTCATCCTTATCATTGTAAACCTCGACCATGCCCCGTGGTGGTTCCAGACCGTACTTTTTCAGATTGCGGGGATGGTCATCAACAAACTGCTGTGCTTTCAGGTTGTTCAGATTAGAGATTAAATTAGAAATTTTGTAGTTTTTGGCTTTTTCTCCGGTAGAAAGCAGCCAGTTATTGGAACTGTCCTTTTCAAAAATCATCAACTCGCTATTGTAAAGCAATTTAATACGCTGCGCTTCATTACGGTTGAATTTGGCGATGTATTTGTCACGAAAATCGTACAATTTCTTTTTAAAAGGCTTAACAAAAAAAGAATCGACTTCAAAAATATGGGGACGAGCGTCATCCTTACCATAGGCTTTGTTGCCTTTTAGCCTTGAGAAGGAAACGCCGGATCTGGCCTTTTCCAGGCCTGAAAACAATTCAATCCGATAGGCTGGCGCGGACAAACCATATTTGGCCAGATTCTTAGGAGTTTCGGCTGCCACTGCTTTAATACGGCCATATTCCAATTTATTTAAGACTGCGTTAATATTACTATTGTCGCCGCGCGTTTCAATGGGCTTGGTTAAGCGCCAGTTATTTCCGTCTTTAACAAAATGGAACTTGCCATGCGGATTTTTAAGCGTGAATTCTTTAACCTGATCTTTCTTGAAATGAATGGCTTTTTTGTCACGCCAGTCGAACAACGATTTGTCCATGGCGCTTTTAATGGAAGAGGCCACAATAACCACCGTAGAATCATCACTGGAGACGAACACGTTGCCGCCCACAGGCGTGCGGTCGCCTATTTTGATCCACTGTTCCGGCACTCCCTTTCCGGAAAACTGCACTTTGATGCTCTGATCGCCAAGTCCGTACGTTGCCAGATTTTTACCACTGGCACTAAAGGAGCGAATCTTTTTGGTATTACTCAAACTGTACAACACGGAATTGATTGGCGATTCATCAGCCAGCGTTTGAATGGGTTGAACAATTTGCCAGGCGTCTTCTTTTTTGACAAACTCAAAGGTCTGCCCATTCTTTTTAATGATGATGTGATCAATGCTGTCTTTTTTGAAATTAAACAGTTTGCCGGCAATTTCTTTTTCTTTTGCCTTCTGCTCGCCGCCCTTAATTTCCACAAAATACACATAGGCGGCCAGGGCAATAGCGATCACTGCCAGAATAATCGTATTGCGCATTTTAGCACCGTCTCCTCTTTTTTAGCACTTGCTCCACAGGATTAAGAAAAATCAGGAAGG
Organism: Caldisericaceae bacterium; assembly: GCA_021160885.1. Taxonomy (GTDB): domain Bacteria; phylum Calditrichota; class Calditrichia; order Calditrichales; family Calditrichaceae; genus Caldithrix. The sequence continues at coordinate 11,396 of JAGHBR010000407.1, read as the reverse complement.
CAATTCTCCTTCCTGATTTTTAACTACCGATTACGACGAATAAAGATCACCACACCTATAATAATCACCAGCAATGGAATGGCAATGACAACCAAATAGAACAGACCTTTCACATCGGCCTGCGTCATGGACAGACGGCTGTCATCGATTTCCTTGGGCCGAATGGAAATCAGGTCTTCTTCTTCGGCTAAGTAATTAATGGTGTTCATGAACAGATTCATGTTACCTTGATTTTTAAAGAAGCCGTTTTTAGCGAAATCGGAATCGCCAAAAATAACCAGTGAAACTTTCGGTTTACTGGTTGATTTTTCAACGGCCACAGCCAGGGTAACGGGGCCTTTTTTATCCTTTTCCGGATCAAATGAAACCTTGCCGCTCTGGTAATCCACATCCGCCCAGCTGTTGCCTGAAGTTTTTAACAATTCGGTTATGGTGTAGCCGCCTTTATTCTCCATCGGCGTAACCGAACAGGCCAGAGGGTAAAAAGTCATGATGTTAAACTCTTTGGTAATCGAATGATTTTTATCATAAGTGGTCACCAGCGGCATGCCAGGCCCTGCGCCAAAAAGCTGGCCCACACCGCTTACATCAATCACCATATCGTTACCGATTTGTACATGGTACTGTGCGGCAAACTGCGCAATATCAGACGGATGTTCGGGATCCACCATCAGTAACAGTTTTCCGCCGTTGTCCACGTAATTTTTAATGCTGTCCAGCTCGCCTGGCAAAAAGTTGGTCTTAGGACCTACAATAGCCAGTACTGTGCAGCTATCCGGCACATTTTTACGGCGTGCCAGATTTAATTCGCGCACCAGATAATTTTCTTTTTTAATGGCTTCTACCGCGTTGGAATAGCCCTCGGCCGATTCATCATTAATAGACCGTTCCCCGTGCCCTGTTAAAAAGTAAACGATTTTTTCTTCGTCCCGCGTAACTTTGATGATGGCATTAGTTAACTCACCTTCTTCTAATTTTTCAACCAGTTCTTTTTTCAGTCCGCATTCTACCGCAATGGTGCCATATTTGCGAATGCCATATTGTTTGGCGATTTCCGGCCGTTCATCCGGATCGACAAATTCATAGGTCAGATGCGATGAGCGGTAATTGTACTCATCCAGAAGATCTCGCGCCCTTTTTTGCTCAGAAGATTTGAAAAAGGCCACCAACTTGACGTCTTTGTTCAGATTTTCCAAAACCTTTTCGGTCTGATCTGAAAGGCTGTACAGCTTGTTTTTGGTCCAATCAAAACGAATATGATGGCGTGTAGAAATAAAAGCCAGCATGGACACAATGGCCAGCACCACAATTACTTGCACGGTCACATTAGAACCATACTTGATGGACCTTTTGGAAAGTTCCCGCTGTCGGTTTCGGTAAAACATAAAAATAAAATAGCCCAGGCCAAGCACGCCTAACACCAGTAAAATCCAGTGATAAATTTGCCAAACCTGATTGATGGAATACCAGACCAGGGCAGCCAGCAAGGCAATAATGCCTACCAATCCAGATATATTTTCAATTTTTTTCATCGTTTTATCTCTCCATTTCTATTTAAACCAACGTTCCATCGCCTACCATCAGGCACGCCATTTTACCGATTCAACCATTTTCAGTGAAAAGTAAAGACCAACAATCACAAACAGTACGTAATAAGCCAGGTGGCTGGAATCAACCACGCCCTGGGCAAAATCTTCAAAATGGTTAATAATGGAGATGTAATTTAAAATGGGTTTTAAGGTTGGCCCCACAAAGTTGGCGCCCCAGCCAACCACCCAAAGCAATAGCGACATGCCAAAGCCGCCAATGGCCGCAATAATCTGGTTTTCCGTCGTTGTGGAAATGAACAACCCTACCGAAATAAAAGCCGAACCAAGCAGAATTAAACCAATGTAACCGGAAAGCACCGGTAGAAATTCAGGATCGCCATAGATAAAAAGCAAGGCCTGAAAGAACATGGTTGGAATAAGCAGCACAATGTAAAAGGCCACGCCCGCCAAAAATTTGCCTAAAACAATTTGCAATGGCGTAATCGGCGTGGTGTAAAGTAATTCCACTGTGCCCAGTCTTTTTTCTTCGGAATACAAACGCATGGTAATGGTTGGCAGAGTAAACAATGAAATCAAGGCAATGTTCCAGAAATAGGGACGAATCAGCATCAGGTTCACGTTAAATTTTTGTGGCGCCATGCGGTACTGCTGTGAACGAATCATGTCCATAAAAGCAGCTTCCACAAAGCTGGACAAATACAAATAGAAGAACACACCGGTTAAGGCCGTAAACAAGGCCAAAATAACGTAGGCAATCGGTGAATAGAAAAAGGATTTAAACTCTTTCTGAAAAATAGCTAATGTTGCTCTCATTTTCAGGCCACCTCCTCTTTTGTCGTCAGGTGCAGGAAAATTTCTTCCAGAGTAAAACGTTCGGTGGAAAGTTCAAGCAATCCCAATCCATTGTTGACAATGGCTTTGGCCAGTTCCTTACGAACATCTTTTGGCGTTTCGACAATCACTTCCCGAATGTCATTGCCTTTGCTGTTCAATTCGATTTTCTGAATTTCACTAATCGGCTGCAGAGCCTGTTTGATGGCATCTTCCGTACCTTCAACCTGCAGTGTAATGCGTTGCACACCATGCATGCGATTGGTTAAGTTTTCCACCGTGTCTTCAGCCACCACTTTGCCTTCATTAATAATCACCACGCGTTCGCAGGTCTGTTCAATTTCCGGCAGAATGTGAGAAGAAAGGATTACCGTGTGGTCGCCGCCCAAATTTTTAATCAGCTGACGAATTTCAATGATCTGTTTTGGGTCCAGACCAACGGTGGGTTCGTCTAAAATAACGATTTGCGGGTTGTTGATTAAACTCTGCGCCAGCCCAACTCTTTGCTTGTAACCTTTAGAGAGTTTGCCAATGATGCGTTTACGCACATCGCCGATGCTGGCTTTTTCTACAACGGTGTCCACTTCTTTTTGTACCTTGTCACGCGGCACACCTTTAATTTTGCTTACAAAGGTCAAGTAGTCCTCAACGGTCATATCCGTGTAAAGCGGCGGGTTTTCCGGCAGATAGCCGGTAATTTTGCGCACTTCCAGACTTTGTTCAAAAATGTCGTAACCACCAACTGTTGCCTTGCCACTGGTTGGAGGCATGTAACAGGTTAAAATTCTCATGGTGGTCGTTTTACCTGCGGCGTTCGGGCCCAATAGCCCCAGAACTTCACCTTTGTTCACATGAAAGGTTACATCCGAAATGGCCCGCTTTTCACCGTAGTAACGCGTTAGTCCTTTTACGTCTATCAAGGCTCATTCCTCCTTTGTTGGACAATCAACAACCGATTCAATCACTCTATTTTGAATCCAAAGAAGCAGAATCCTGCTGAACCGTTGTGGCCGGCACCGATTCAGCTTCTTCATTTGTTTCCTCTTTGGGCGCTTCGTAAACAATCTTTGTCTGTTGCACAAAATCCACACCCCACTCTTTTAACCGTTCAATTTCCTGCTGGTCAGGAATGTATTTGGCAAATTTAATCAAATCGCAAGTGGACAAAATTTCATGCAATCGCTGTTTTAAATGTTCCTCGTTTAAATGGTGTTCCATTTCCTGCATAATTTCAGTGGTCGTTTCTTCCAGGGCGGAAATAAAATACCTGCCTTCCAAATAGGCCCGCAAAATCTCGGAAAGCCGGGAAAAGAATTCTTTGTACTCCTGATTCTGCAACAAATCTGAAGCGTACAATTTTTGTAATTCATTTAAAGCCACCTCATGCGCTGGTGGCGGCGGTGGAGGCGGCGTAAAGAGGTAACCTTTTTCCTGTTTGCGCTTCCATAAGCGGTAAAGGAAGAAAACTAATAACAGGAAAAGTAAAATGCCGCCCGCAAACAAAGCCCAAAAACGGTAATTGAACGGGATGTCAATGGGTGGTTTAATGTCTTTTAGTTCCGGTTTGTCTTCGCCCTTTAAAACGCTTTTTACGTAAATATCGATGGCCGGCGCTTCAATAATAGCCGGTTTGCTTGCCGAATCTGAAGTAAAGTAAGCCAAAGGGTAAGGCGGAATGGTAAATTTACCAGTGTCGTAAACCGAAATCACATAATCATAGCGCTGAATGATGTGGTCGTCTTTTTCCAGCGGATCATGAAATTTGTAATCTTTAATTTCGAACATGCCCAGATTCAGGCCCTGCCCCGGTTCAATAATGCGCACATCTTTCTGGCGATCAATAATAATCGAGTACAGAATGTGATCGCCAATGGTAATGGTAGAGGTATCTACCTGAGCTTTGACTTCGATTAAAGATTGATTTTCAGCCAAAGCCGGAAAAAAGGCAACGCCTAACAACCACAATGTTCCAAGAAGAAAAAATTGAATCCTCATCGGATACGCTCTTCGTAAATTTTAACACCTTCCGCCTGCATTAAGCGTTCTGCCAGCTCCTGATAGGCTTTTTGCTGTTTTTCCATCAATAAGTCCTGTGCTACTTGCTGCTGCACTTCATTAAACGACTTTTGGCGAATGACTTTACCATCCTTGTCTTTTTCTGCGTAGCGTTCTTTATTGGCTTTGTAATACAATTCTACCTCTTCGGGTTCCAGCTTGATTTTTGCCTGTAATTCTTTTTGCAACAGCTTATTGGCCATCAAGGCTTTTTTAGCCTGAAATACGCCTTCTATGATTTCTTTGTCCCTGTCCAGGCCCTGACGTTTGGCCGATTTGTACAATAATTCTTGTAAAACCAATTGCTGCAAAAGTTCCTTTTTCTTTTGCGGATCGTTAAACTGTTCCTGAACGCTGGGCGGCAGCTTACTGATTTCAAAATCCAGGTCGCCCTGCGTAATTTTTCGGTCTCCTATTACGGCCAGCACCTGTCCGGGACGATTTTTCACCACTTCATTGGTGTCCAAAGCGGCTTCGTTCTGCATTACACGCACGGCATCCTGAGTGCGCTCCAACCGTTCTAGACAGGCTACGATCTTTTTGTTTACTTCTTTTTGCAGGGAACTTTGTGGAAACAAATACTTTACTTTAAAGAAATATTCCAGCGCTTTTTCGTAATCGTTTAATCTTTCAAAATAGATATTGCCAATAGTAAAATAGGTATTGGCGACGCGACGTTCGTCGGGTTGGTAATCATTCAGGTATTGCAAATATTGATCAACCGCCGCCTGGTAAAGGCCATTGGTGTAATAAGCATTGGCCAGCTCTAATGCCGTTTTCTCGTCCACCAAAAGCCTTTTGTTTTGCTTTTTACAAGCCACAATCAGCAAAATACTCAGCAAACTTAAAATCAAAGTTTGGCGCAACATCTTTTATTCTCCAAAAATTAAACGGCCAGGCGCTTTGCCCGCATCCTGAAAAACTTGTTGATCGGCTCCACGTACGATTGATTGGTAAAAATATTGATATGGTCCACACCAATCGATTGAAACAACGATTTCAATTCTTCACGTTGTTTCATGGCATTTAAATGAAATTCATCGCGTAACTGACCACTGGTAGTGTCAACCACAATCGATTCTCCGGTTTCCGCATCCTCTAATTCAATCATGCCCGCATTGGGCAGAGCCACTTCGCGCGGATCCACAATGCTGACCGCAATGATATCATGCTTTTTATTGGCAATTTGTAACGACTTTTTGAAATCTTCCGCTAAAAAGTCTGAAATTAAAAAAACGGTGCTTTTCCGCTTAATCACGCGACTCAAAAACTGCAATGCTTCGTTGATGTTGGTTGTGGCGTCACGTGGGCGGTAAAACAGAATTTCCCGAATGACACGCAACACATGACTTTTCCCTTTACGCGGCGGAATAAATTTCTCAATGCGGTCTGAAAAGATGATGAGCCCCACCTTGTCGTTATTTTTTATTGCCGAAAAAGCAAGCACCGCTGAAAGTTCCGCCGCCACTTCCCTTTTAAGCTGCTGTTCCGTTCCAAAAGCGCCACTGGAACTCACGTCCACCAGCAACATCACGGTGAGTTCACGCTCTTCCTGAAACAACTTAACGTAAGGATGTCCCATGCGTGCAGTAACATTCCAGTCAATCAAGCGAATGTCATCGCCAGGCTGGTATTCCCGTACCTCGGCAAACTCCATGCCCCGGCCTTTAAAAACTGAGTGGTATTCTCCGGAAAAGACTTCGTTGACGATATTACGTGTATTGATTTCAATCTGTTTAACTTTTTTAAGCAGTTCCGGGGGAATTCCTTTGTTTTCCTCGCTTTGCACCATTTGCCGGGCGCTTTTTTCTAATTGGCGTAAATGGTAAAAATACCAGGCAATGGCGCCCAGTAAAATGACAATCCCCAGTAGCGTAACCAGAATCACCGTAGCGTTCATTTCTGTCTCGGTTTCATTTTAGCTTATGGTACTTCCACGCGGTTCAACACTTTACGAATCACATCTTCGGTGCTTAATTCCTCTGCTTCTGCCTCGTAAGAGAGAATAACGCGATGGCGCATGACATCCATGCTGATAGCCCGCACGTCTTCCGGAGTTACGTAGCCGCGACCGCGTAAAAAGGCATGAGCTTTGGCAGCCTGCGTTAAAAAGATGGAAGCGCGCGGACTGGCGCCGTAAGTGATTAAACCTTTCAATTCATCCAGACCAAACTCTTGCGGGTAACGAGTTGCAAAAACAATATCAACCACATATTTTTCGATTTTTTCATCAACGTAAACTTCTTTAACCACTTCTCTTGCCCTGATCAACTCCTGAGGAGTGATTACAGGGTCTGGCTCTACCACCTCTTTTTTAGTCTGGCGACGAATGATTTCCAGTTCCTCTTCTTTTGAAGGATAGCCAACGCTCAATTTTAACATGAATCGATCGACCTGCGCTTCCGGCAGTGGGTATGTTCCTTCCTGTTCAATAGGGTTTTGCGTGGCCAGCACTAAAAAGGGATCTTCCAGAGGAAAGGTGTTTTCCCCAATGGTAACCTGCCGTTCCTGCATGGCTTCCAGCAAGGCGCTTTGCACCTTGGCCGGTGAACGGTTAATTTCATCGGCTAAAATCAGGTTACTGAAAATAGGACCTTTTTTGGTGGTAAATTTTCCATCTTTTTGGTTATAAATAAGGGTGCCAATTAAATCAGCAGGTAAAAGATCCGGTGTAAATTGAATTCGTTGAAATTTGGTTTTAATGGTTTGGGAAAGGGTTTTAACAGTAAGGGTTTTAGCCAGGCCGGGAACACCTTCCAGTAAAATATGTCCATTGGAAAGCAGTCCGATCAACAAGCGCTCGATCATGTAGGTTTGCCCGACAATCACCTTACTCACTTCGGCAATAATCTTTTCTACAAAGGCGCTTTCCTGCGCTATCTTTTCATTAATCGCCTTAATATCAGGATGCATCTTTCCTCCTTACTTCAATTTCTGCGCTCGAAATTATCATCACGTCATGTTCAAAGAGCAGGGATAAGTAAAATTAATCAGGCGTTCTCATCCCCCTTTAACCAAGGTAAAACGGAGCCGCATTGTTAGAGAAATTATTGTCGCAAAGCAAAACTTTTTTCAGCCCAAAAATTTGAATTAAAAAATCATTCCTTTTTATTCAATTCGTTCAAAAGAAGTTCCACCGAATCAATAAAAAAATGCACTTCACTTTCACTGACTGGTTCGCCGGCAAATTTAACCAGCTCAGCCCGTTCAAACAATTGTTCTAGTTTATTTATCACCTCAGCGCTGACGCCTGTTTTCTCTAGAACCAGACGAATCTCAAAAAAGGCGCTGGTGGTAGGTAGCTCAAAACGTTTTTTAAAATAGCCTTTTAATAATTCCAGCAGTTGATTGAATTTCTGTTCAGGCATAAGTTGTGATGAACGCATCTGGTTTCTGAGTTCTTCAAGGGTTTCTTCTTCTACGGTTTTCTGCGGCTCTGCTAAAATTTCCTGCTGCTTTTTCTGTTCAAAATATCGTTTTAAAGAGTAAATAAGAAATATCAGAAAAACAGCAATGAAGAAAAAGAGGATTAATTTGCCGCTACTGATTTTCCCATCTCCATGAGCAACCGGTTCTGTAATTTTTACGCCGATGCGTTGTGAAATTAAGCGACCGGTTTGATTGGTTTTGTTGTCCAGATATTTAATGGTAATGCCATCGATGTAGGCCATGCCTATTTCAAGTGGCGTAAAATAAAAGGTAATGGTTTTTACAGCGTGGGGTTGATTGTTCTCATCCGTAAAAAAGCGATTGGCTGATCCGCTGCCCCTCAGTTTTAAATTGGTTAACACGGGATCGGAAATTTCCAATACCCGGTAACGACCAACATCACCCAACCAGGAGAGCTCTACATTGTAAACGACCTCTTCATTTAATGGGATTTGGTCTTTTTGCAAATAGGCACGAAGTTTAATCTCGCTGGGCAGCGAATCATTGTTAGCTGTTTGCGCAAATGAAACAACAAACCACAGAACTATTAAAAAAGAACAATGTAACGCCAATTTCATAAGGCCATCACTTTTGTTTGAGTCAAGGAAATTTCATGACGTTAATTTTTTGAAGTAGAATCAGCCCCTAATTGGTTTAAGAAAGGAAGCTCATCCAGATCTTTGCCCATGGTTTTAATTTCGTATTGGGCATCATCGGCTAACTCATGATTTGGATATTTGTCAATAAATTGCTGATAATATTTTTTTGCTTCATCGTATTTCTTCAGGTCATTGGCATTAATGAAGCCCAGCATGAACATTGATTCAGCAGCTCGTTTACCATCAGGATAATATTCCAGAATTTTCTTGAAATAATCGATCGCCTGATTGTACTGCTCTTTACTGTAAGCTTCTTTGGCTTTTTCGTAATATTGTTCTTCAGTTAATTTTGATGAACAGGCAATTATTAAAAGTGAGAAAATAAGGGTGGCAAGTAAAACAATCTTTGACTTCAAATCCATAGTCTCCTCCAAAATTAGTTCTATCAAACAGGGCGTTTTTCCAAACTTCCAAATTTAAAAGAAGTTAAAGATTAAATCAAATTATTTCATATTTTAATAAAAATAAAAAAAACGACATAATAAATCGGATTGTTCCATAAATTTTATAATGAGATGTAATTACTAGTGTTGTGTCATATTTGTATTGTCGTATAAAATGTTGTAAATTACTTCATTTAACAAAAGATGGAGTAAATATGAAAAAGTACAAGATAACGTTGACAAAGGAAGAAAGAGAAGAATTAAAAAGAATCGTACAAAAAGGGAAACACCGTTCACAGAAGGTACTAAATGCGTTGATTTTGCTAAACTGTGATGAAGGCGAATATCAGGATAAACGAGCAAAAAATGAAGAGATTTCAAGGATATTACAAATAAGCATGAGAAAGATTGATCGCCTAAAGAAAACATTTGTTGAAAAAGGGCTTGAGACAGCTTTAAATGGTACCAAGGGGCAGAGAGTTTACGCAAAGAAAGCCGATGGAGATTTCGAGGCGCATTTAATTGCATTAAGCTGTAGTGATCCCCCTGAGGGTTATTCAAGATGGACATTGCGCTTATTAGCAGAGAAGGTTGTAGAATTAGAATATATTGACAAGATTTCACATGAGACCATACGTCGCGTATTAAAAAAAACGAAATTAAACCTTGGCGCAAACAATGTTGGGTAATTCCACCGAATCAGAATAGTGATTTTGTTGCCAATATGGAGAAGGTACTGGATATCTATAAACGTCCTTATAATGCGGAAATTCCGGTTATTTGTATGGATGAGTCCCCGAAGCAATTAATAAAGGAGACCAAGCTTCCTATAAAGGCTCGAGCTGGTAGTTTAGCTAAATTTGATTATGAATTTGAACGCTGCTGAGTATGTAATATTTTTCTTGCGAGTGAGCCTTTGGCTGGGAGAAGATATTTAAAGATTACAGAGCGAAAAACAAAAAGAGATTGGGCTAATTTTATAGAAGATATAGCCCGGGAATATTCAAGTGCTAAAAAGATTATTTTGATTATGGATAACTATAGTACCCATAAAGCTGGTTCTTTATACGAAGCATTCGAGCCTGAAAAAGCAAAAGAATTGTGGGACAAATTTCAATTTGTATACACACCAAAACATGGAAGTTGGTTAAATATGGCTGAGATTGAACTTAATGTATTAAACGGTCAATGCTTGAATAGAAGAATTGACAATCTCTCCACCATTAGGAAAGAGTGTGAAGCATGGCAGAATGATCGTAATAATAAAAATGCTGAAATCAACTGGCAATTTACAACAAAAGATGCCAGAATTAAACTCAAACGCCTTTATCCGACATTACAAGATTGACATGACACTAGTACAATTTGAATAGACCACAGCAGAAAAATTTTGAACGTTGTGTCTTGAATTTCGACAAAAAGCTTTCACTTAGAACGCTGGATGGGCTTTAATAATTAACGCAATTTTGCCACTTATTATGCCAAGGAAATGCCTTGATAGAAAGCTGACTTTACATTCAAAGCATTTAATTCAAATCTAAATTTTAGTCGCACTTGTCCAAAATAAATTAAAAATCTTCCAGGAATATATTTATTTTGGTCAACAGTGACTGCCCCTTTAAATTTCCCCCGTAAACGGGAAGTTAGAAATATATTTCGGATTTAGAAATTCGTGCTTCGAATTTTTATTCCTCAGGATGAGGCGAAATAACAAAATTTAAAATAAAAACTGTCCAGCATTGGATTTTTATTTTGGACAGCACTGAATTTCTATAAAACTTTTCACCTATCTGACATGCGCGGTTTGACAATTTTCTGCTTTGAATTTTATTTGCTCCCAATTTAAACTTTATTTATATTTCGCCAAATAACGAAATGACAATACAAGACATTCTAATATAAATAGGAATTATCTATGGCCAAAATTTTAATCCTTTGTACGGGAAATTCCTGTCGCAGCCAGATGGCCGAAGGTTTTTTAAAGTCGTTTGATTCTGCATTAGAAGTTTATTCTGCCGGTACAGCGCCTTCCGATCAGATTCATCCCAAAGCGGTTCAGGTAATGCAGGAAGTGGGCATTGATCTCTCTAAAAATTATCCCAAAAATGTGGATCAATTTCTGGATATGCCCTTTGATTACGTGATTACGGTTTGTGACCATGCCAAAGAAACCTGCCCGGTTTTCACCGGTCAGGTAAAACATCGACTGCACATTGGCTTTGAGGATCCTGCCGAAGCCATTGGCACTGAGGAAGAAATCCTCTCCGTTTTCAGGCGTGTACGGGATGAAATAAAAGACGCTTTTCAACAATTCTACCTGCAACAAATTAAAAACAGGAGTAATAAACAATGAAAAAAATCCAGGTTTACGGTCCAGGTTGCCCAAACTGTCAAAAGCTATATGATATGGCTAAACAAGCTGTTGAGGAATTAGGTCTAAACATAGAAATAGAAAAGATTGAAGATTTAAATGCCATGTTAGCTGCCGG
>JAGHBR010000328.1 GCA_021160885.1 Caldisericaceae bacterium | reverse complement strand
GTTTTAATTAAAATTAGACCGGCCAATTTTTTTTCAACTTTTTTGGATTTTTACCGTAGTAAAATTGAGTCGTTGGGCAAAGATTTGTAAATTACATCGATAAAACCAATATGGATTAAAAAGGTGAAAGTTCAACAATGCCCGCAAATCGGAGTTGGCGCGGTTGTTTTTAAGGACAATAAAATTCTGCTGGTAAAACGAAAAAATCCCCCGGCAAAAAACCAATGGGCTATTCCCGGAGGGCGCCTTCAGTTGGGTGAAACATTAAGAGAAGCCTGCCAACGTGAAATATTGGAAGAAACCGGAATAAACATTAAAGTAGGCGAATTGATTTACACTTTTGAAGTTATTGAGCGTAGGGCTGATGGCCAGATTCTTTTTCATTACGTAATTCTAGATTTTTTAGCTGATTATCTTTCTGGAACAGCCATCCCCGGCGACGATGCTATTGAAGTCGGCTGGTTTAGTCCGCAAGATATCAAATCCCTCGATATCAATCTCTATACAAAAAAATTATTAAAAGAAAAATTACATTTTTACAGGAAAGGAGCTTAATATGCGCAAGTTTATTTCATTTGCCCTATTAATGGCTTTAATAGTTGGCTTTACTTCCTTTTGCACCTTAGCAAAAAAAGAGAAAGTACCGCCCTTAATCCCTATGGAAGACTTTTTCAGGAATCCCACTAAAACCAGTTTTAAACTTTCGCCCAACGGAGATTACATTGCCTTTTTACAACCCTGGAAAAATCGGTTGAATGTGCATGTTCAAAAAATCGGAGAGGAAAAGGTTACTCGTATTACCAGTGCAGAGAACCGGGACATTGCCGGTTTTGCCTGGGCCAATGATCAACGCATTATTTACGTGCAGGATAAAGCCGGAGACGAAAATTTTAAATTGTACGCGGTTAATATTGATGGAACCAATCCATCTGTCCTGACTCCTTTTGAAAAAGTACGTGTCGGTCTTATTGATGATCTGGAAGATGATCCGGATTATATGATTATTCAAATGAACAAACGTGATCCACGCGTTTTTGACGCTTACCGGATTAATATTAACACCGGTGAAATGAAAATAATTGCCCAGAACCCGGGTAACATTGCACAATGGATTACGGATTGGCAGGGCAACATTCGCCTGGCCACAACAACAGACGGTGTTAACACTAGCCTGCTTTACCGGAAGGATGAGAAGAGTCCTTTTAAGGTAATTTTGACCACCAGTTTTAAAGAGACCATGCAGCCGCTGTTTTTCAGTTTTGATGATTCCAATGTCATTTACGCCAAGTCCAATTTAAACAGGGATAAAGAGGCTCTGGTAAAATTTGATTTAACCAATGCGCGGGAAACAGAAGTCATTTACAAACATCCGGAAGTTGATGTAGCCGGTGTCATGTATTCGAAAAAGCGAAAAGTGGTTACCGGCGCTTCCTACATTACCGATCGTCAGCGCTATGTCTTTTTTGATGACCAGCGGCGTCAGCTTCAAACTGAGCTGGAACAATTATTACCTGATTATCAGGTTCTGGTTGTCGACTTTAACAAAAATGAAGATAAATGTCTGGTTCGGACATACAGCGACAAGACGCGCGGTTCTTACTATCTTTATGATTTAACCAGTAAAAAATTAACCAAATTGACCGATGTCAGTCCATGGCTAAAAGAGGAATACATGGCCGAAATGCAGCCCCTAACATTTAAAGCGCGGGATGGATTGACCATTCATGGTTATCTCACCTTGCCTAAAGGAGTTGAGCCTAAAAACCTGCCGGTGGTAGTAAATCCCCATGGCGGTCCCTGGGCCAGAGATGTTTGGGGCTTTAATCCCGAAGTTCAATTTTTGGCCAATCGAGGTTACGCGGTACTACAGATTAATTTCAGAGGGTCTACCGGTTACGGGCGGCATTTCTGGGAGATCAGCTTTAAGCAGTGGGGCAAAAAGATGCAGGACGATATTACCGATGGCGTAAAATGGTTGATTGAACAGGGCATTGCCGATCCCAAACGGATTGCCATTTATGGAGGTTCGTATGGCGGTTACGCCACACTGGCAGGCCTGGCCTTTACACCTGACCTGTACGCCTGCGGCGTTGATTATGTGGGTGTTTCCAATCTTTTTACATTCCTGAACACCATCCCGCCCTACTGGAAACCATATCTTGACATGTTTCACGAAATGGTTGGCGATCCCAAGAAAGACAGCCTGTTGTTGGCAGAGGCTTCTCCGGTGTTACATGCGGATAAGATCAAAGCTCCATTGTTTATTGCTCAGGGCGCCAATGATCCACGGGTAAACAAGGCGGAATCAGATCAAATGGTTGAAGCATTGCGCAAGCGAGGAGTTGAGGTTGAGTACCTGGTGAAAGAAAATGAAGGCCATGGCTTTAGGAACGAAGAAAATCGGTTTGATTTTTACCGGGCCATGGAAAAGTTTTTAGCCGAACATATTGGCGGTAGGGTTTTGGAACAAACAGAAAAATAAAATTTTAACGAATCAGCCTCACCCCGGATTGTGGATGAGGCTGGTTTTTTTAATAGGAGAAAATTATGAAACGCAGCAAATACCTTGTTCCACTTTCCTGGGAACATCATTCGGCATTACTTAATGCCAATCGGTTACAAAAAGGATTGGCAAACCAAACGCCAAAAGGCATTTTGCTTGATTTTTTAAAATACCTCTGGGAAAATGATTTAAGCCCACACTTCAATCGGGAAGAGACCATTGTATTTTCAGTTAAAGATTGGCTAAAGGTGCCGGAATCTTTGAGGAATCAGGTTTTGCAGGAACATCAGGAAATGACCGATTTAGTTGAACAAATCGAAGCGACAGCGGACGAGAATGAATTAAAGCGTTTAATGGGTATGATTGCTCAAAAAGTGATTGACCATGTTCGTTTTGAAGAACGAATGTTGTTTCCTCAAATAGAAAAATCTTTTAGTACGCCGGCTCTGGAAAAAATAGAAAAAGACTTAAAAGAAGCTCATGTGCCCGGTTGTGTGGTATGGGAACCAAAATTCTGGGAAAAGAAATAATTCTGCTATTATTAGCTATTGCTGAAGCTGATCAGCCAGTTGATTTTTTAATTTTTTCATTTCGAAATAAGTCCGAACATTGCGATAAGAAACCTGAATCAGCTCTTGCTCAGCCTGCCGAATAATGTCTTCATAATTAATGCCGCCTGTAAAATCGAATCCATATTGATCGTAAATATTTTTCATTAATTGAGGCACAGAAGAAAGCAGGTCTTCGGTAACCTGATCGTTCATCTGGTCCGAGATGTTTATTAGATTTTGTTTAAACAAGGCAATAGAAAAAGCCCTGTGAAAACCAAAATAGATATCGGCAGCAATGCTGCCTAAACGGGCAATTTCTAATTTTTGTTTGATTTCTTGAGAGCTATCTTTAAAAAAGTAAAGATCACGTAAAATACGGTAACGAATCACTTCCGGGACGATTTGTGGAAGATGCCATTTTTGTGCAACTAACAGTCCTACTTCAAGATGAGTGATGCCCAATTCAGCCTTTTCAATAAACAAAACAGACAAACCTCTACGGCGTGCTTCTTCATTAATAGAAGTGTAATTTTCCGGAATTATGTAGGTTAGAACAAAAGCGCCGATATGTTGAAGCATGCCGGCTAAAAAGAGTTCATCTTTTTCTGCAATCTGTTCAATTTCACAAATAAAATTGGAAACAATTCCTGCACAGAGCGCTTTTTTAAACAGGGTTTCGTAAAGGTCGGCCGAATTGGTTGGGAAAATTTCAAAAAGACTAAAGGTAATGGCCAGGTTGCGAATGGAATCAGACCCCAACATTGAAATGGCCTGATCAATATTTTTTACTTCATTGGGCAAACTAAAATAAGCGGAATTGACGATCCTTAAAATTTTACTTGTAAAAACAGCATCAGCTTTGATGATATTAGCCAGGTCTTTTAATTCAAAATCGGGGTTTGAAGTTATCTGGATGATTTTTGTACAGACCGTAGGCAATGAAGGCAGGTGATCTGCATTTTCCAGATATTTTTTTAAGCGTTTGTTTTTAATTCTTGTTGTTTCCATTTTTCCCTGATGTTTAATTAATAATATGTATTAATCGTAAAGATTACGCTTTACTTGAAAAAAATATTGACGGTTAAAATTTGCATTTATTGCTCATCTCATTTAATATTTGATTAAATAAAATAGATGGGAAGAACGATGAAAATTAGAAATCTATTTAAAATAGTTCTTCTTTCAATTCTATTGGCTTGTTCAACGGTGACTATTACCGGCCGAAAACAATTAAATATCATTCCGGCCCCTCAAATTTTAAGTATGAGTTTTCAGCAATACGATCAATTTTTAAAAGAACACAAAGTGATAACCGGTACACCGGAAGCGCGCATGGTGGAACGGGTGGGCAGGAAGATTCAAAAAGCAGTGGAACAGTATTTTGCAGAAAAGGGCATATCTCACCGGCTGAACGGATATCAGTGGGAGTTTCACCTGGTCGAAGATGAACAGGTCAATGCCTGGTGCATGCCCGGCGGAAAAGTTGTGGTTTACACGGGAATTTTGCCCATCACCAAAAATGAGGTAGGACTGGCTGTGGTGCTTGGTCATGAAATTGCCCACGCTGTGGCAGAACACGGCAATGAGCGAATGAGCCAGGGATTAATGGTGCAATTGGGTGGCATGGCCTTGAGTAAAGCGATGGAAAGCAAACCAGAGTTGACGCGTAATCTGTTTTTGACTGCGTTTGGTCTGGGGGCTCAGGTAGGCGTTTTGCTGCCTTTTAGCCGTTTACATGAAAGTGAAGCTGATCATCTGGGGCTAATTTTTATGGCCATGGCAGGCTACAATCCACAAGAGGCCATTAAGTTTTGGCAAAGAATGGCCCGCATGAGCAAAGGCGCTAAACCACCGGAATTTTTAAGCACCCATCCATCCGATGAAACGCGAATCAAAAATTTAAAAAAGATTTTACCGGAAGCCATGAAATATTACAAAAGGTAGGGGGCAATTTTGCGATTTTTAAGTTTTTTATTTTTAGTTTTCGTTCTGTTTTCCTGTAGCAAGCAGAATGATTTAACACGGACGGAAGACAATGCTTCTTGGTTTGTCTTAAAAAAGGTGGACCTTGCCGCTGGTACACACC
>JAGHBR010000471.1 GCA_021160885.1 Caldisericaceae bacterium | reverse complement strand
GTCATACAATGATAATAAGGTAACTTTTAATTATTCTTATTGTTGTGAAATAGGTTATGATCGTAGTCATGTGGACATGCGATTGGGTTCGCCTGTCAATATGGTAAATGAGTTTTTAAATAATGTATTTCACCGTGCCAAAGAAAACATTAACGAGCACTTTGAAGCCGATTCGGAAGAAGTGAAGATGGAAAATAATGGTTCTAATATCATCCTGGTAAATGAGCCGGAAGTGAAGCGTAAATTAAGCATTTTCTTTTCGAAAATCTTAAAAGAATTTAACAACAACAAACGCTCCAGAGGTCGTAGCCGAATTATTTCTACACGTAGCCTTGATTTTTACTACAACGATTTTGAATACGAACCCTTAAGTGATGAAATAAAATTTTATGTACATCTGAATCGCGGCTTAAATAAAATGAATGGCGACCTTTATTCCAATGCTGTTGATGATTTAAATAATGCACTGGCTTTCAGGCCGGAAGACCCTGTGGCTAATAAAAATATTGCCAAGGCCTTAATGAAATTAGGTAAATTCGAAGAAGCCGTCAAACACCTTGAAATTTATACCCAGGCCGAAAAGAGCGATGTGGCCTTGCACCAATTGGCTCAGGCTTACATGCGCTTAGGTTATTTGGACAAAGCCGAAGAAATTTACAAACAGATTGAAAAAGAATTTCCTGACTCATTGTACGCACTTTTTGGCTTAGCCCAAATTAATTACAAGCGGGGTAAAGGATTTAAACAAAAGTTGGATAAAATTTATAAACAAAATCCTGAATGGCTGGCTGAACACCTGAAAACAAATTGGAGTTACAGTCTGCCAGGCTACGCTGAAGATGAAGAGTCTAAGTGGAATGCAGCAACTGCCGCTCGCTATCTTGGTTTTAACCGTCCTTTTGATTTAACACGTAAAGCATTTAATGATGAAATTCCTTCTTATTTTGATTCGGAAAAAGGCACCATCCGTTTTGTAAAACCGGAGTTAGATGCCTGGGTTGAATTGGTAAATCGTTACAAGCTGGAACCGCAAAATTACCAGACACATGAAGAACTGTTAACCGAACAGGAAAAACAAAAAGCACAACGGAAAAAAGGAAGGAGATCAAAAAAATCTGATCCTGTTAATGAACAGGTTGCCTGAGTGCTGAGTGTGAAACATTTTTAGTAGTTAAATGTCTTACCGGTTGCTTTTAATCAATCCATGGATTTATGATTTTACCGCTTATGATTTATGGAGTAAACCCTTAGGATTGCTATATCTCGGTTCCTTTTTACGCAGTCAGGGCTTTGAGATTTCTTTTATTGATTGTCTGGATAAATATGCTGCTGGCCAAAAAGTAAAAGTAAAAAAATACGGCGTGGGAAATTTACCCCGCACCATTGTTGAAAAACCAGCCATTTTAAAACATATTCCGCGTCATTATGCCCGTTACGGAATTCCTGAAGAACATTTTATAAAGCAATTAAAAGAACACCAGGAAGTGGATGCTGTTCTGGTCACATCCATTATGACCTACTGGTATCCTGGTGTTAAAAAAGTAGTTGAATTGGTGCGCAAATACCTGCCTGACAAACCGGTCATTTTAGGCGGCATTTACGCTTCTTTGTGTCCTGAACACGCTAAAGAAGTTATCCAGCCAGATTACATCATTACCGGACCGGGAGAAATTAAAGTACTGAAGCTGCTGGCTGATCTCTTTTCAATACCTTTCAATTCTTTCAAAATACCCGCAACGCTTGACGACTACCCCTATCCGGCTTTTGATCTGTTAAACCATCCGGACTATTTTATTGTAATGACTTCACGCGGCTGCCCGTACGATTGCTCGTTTTGTGCCCAAAAACGAATTGCCATGCGATTTACCCAACGGAACCCTGAACGGGTGGTGGAAGAAATAAATGACCAGTACCGCCGGTTCCGTTTGCGCGATTTTGCCTTTTATGATGATGCGTTATTTATTGCCAAGCAAAAGCATATTGAAGTGATTTTACAAAAATTATTGCAAAAACGAATGCCTTTAAGGTTGCACACACCTAATGGTTTGTTTGTGAAATATGTTGATCGCTTCCTGGCCCAATTAATGTTTGAAACCAATTTTAAAACCATCCGGCTTAGTTTTGAAACGGCTAATGCCGATCGCTGGAGCGATATGTACTCTAAAGTAAGCAATCAGGCCATGATCGAAGCGGTAGAACATTTAAAGGCCGCCGGGTACCGGGCAAAAGACCTTGAAGCTTATGTAATTATGGGATTACCCGGCCAAACACTGGAAGAAATTATTGCCAGCATCATCTTTGTAAATAACCTGGGTGTGCAAGTACGGCTGGCATCCTTTTCACCGATTCCTGGCACGCGTGAATTTGAGCGTGCCGTCAAAATGGGACTAATCGAACCCGATATAGATCCTCTGTTAACCAATAAATCCATCTTCCCTTTAAGTAACGACAAAATAAGCTATGATACTTTTCGTAAAATCCGTAAATTTGCCAATATATTAAATGAAGCGGCAAAAAATGAACTGACCATGTTTGGCGATGAGAGCCTGGGACTGGCGGTTAAACGTGTAGTGAGAGACATGCAATGAGTGAGAAAAAATATCCCGTTAAAAAGGGAAAAGAGTATGAATTAACGATAGAACGGCTGGCTTTTGGTGGGCAGGGTGTAAGCCGAATGGATAATTATGTGATTTTTGTAAAGCGAGCCTTGCCAGGCGATCAGGTAAAGGTAAAAATCATTAAGAGAAAAAAAGATTTTGCGGAAGCTTATGTTACAGAATTGCTTGAACCTTCAAAATATCGTGTGGAGCCATCCTGCAAATATTTTGATTGGTGCGGTGGCTGTACCTGGCAAAATATGGGCTACGAAAATCAACTTTACTTCAAAAGACAGATTGTAGCCGAAAGCCTGGAGAGAATTGGCGGATTTGAAAAAGTAACTGTTTTGCCGGTTATTCCTTCGGACACTTTTTTTTCCTACCGAAATAAAATGGAATTTTCTTTTTCTGACAGACGCTGGTTATTACCGGAGGAATTGAATCAGCCTCATATTCACAGAGATTTTGCTTTGGGCTTACATGTCCCTGGTACATTTGATAAAATTTTACATGTTGAAAAATGTCTGTTGCAATCTGAAACGGCTAATCAGGTATTGAATTTTATTTCGGATTACGCGCAAAATAATCATTTAAGCCCTTACGGAATTCGCAGTCATCAGGGCTTTTTGCGCTTTTTAGTGATCCGTGAAAGCGCTTTTAACCACGAACTAATGGTCAATCTTGTCACCGCTTCTGATGAACCGGAACGATTAAAAGATCTGGCAAAAAAACTGGCTGCTAAGTTTCCACATGTAGTGAGCATTGTCAATAATGTGAACTCGCGATTGGCTCAAATTGCACAGGGCGAAAAAGAAAATCTGCTTTACGGCCAGCCCTACATTACGGACAAAATTGGGCCATTCCTCTTTAACATATCGGCTAATTCTTTTTTTCAGACCAATACCAAACAGGCTGAAAAGCTATATCAAAAAGCAATTGAATTTGCCGAACTGGATCAGAATGCGGTGGTCTGGGATTTGTATTCGGGCACTGGCAGCATCAGTATTTTTCTTGCCCAAAAAGCCAAAAAGGTTATCGGCTTTGAAGCAGTCGCCAGCGCGGTAAAAGATGCCTGGCAAAATGCCAGAGAGCACAAGGTAAACAATGTGGAATTTGTTGAAGGCGATCTTCTGCAAACCATGGCCAAAGTTAGTAAACGCCCTGAGGTAATTGTCACCGATCCGCCACGTAGTGGAATGCACGAAAAAGTTGTCCGTTTAATTAAGAAGATTGGGCCCCGTACCCTTGTTTACGTTTCCTGCAATCCAACCACTCTGGCCCGGGATCTAAAAATTCTGGCTGATAAATACCGGATTGAAAAAGTACAGCCAGTGGACATGTTTCCTCAAACTTACCACATCGAGACGGTTGTTCAACTAAAGAAGAAATCATAAAATAGATGAAGGCAAATACCATTCGTAAATTAAGTTTTGATGAAATATTCAAAAGGCAACCTACTTTAGAAGAACTGAAAAAACTACAACGAGTGCCTGTTTCGGTATTGGTAGAAGACATTCGCAGCATGCACAATGTGGGCAGTATTTTCAGGACCAGCGATGGGGCACGCATTGAACACCTCTATTTAACGGGCTTTACGGCTCAGCCGCCACGCATTGAAATCGACAAAACAGCTTTGGGGGCAACAGACAGCGTTCCCTGGTCTTACCACAAACAATCTGTAGATGTGGTAAAGCAACTAAAACAAAAGGGAATAAACATTGTAGTGCTTGAACACACATCAAATAGTAAAAACTATTTCGAAGCCGATTACTCCTATCCATTGTGTCTGGTGTTGGGAAACGAAGTCGAAGGAGTGAGCCAGCAACTGGTAGAACAGGCTGACCTGGCCATAGAAATTCCCATGTTAGGCATTAAACAATCATTAAATGTAAGCGTGGCTTATGGAATCGTTATTTATCATATATTAGGTAACTATCTAAAAAATCATAAATTTAAGCTTGACATCAATGGATAAGACCAATAAATTGAAAAAGTTTGTTTAATGAAAGCAAATGCAATGATCCAAACTACCACCGTGATTATTTTAGACCGCGATTTGCACCAAAGTGAATTTCTGGTTCAGTTTTTGAAAGAACATGATATCCCGGTCCAGAACAGCACCGTATTGGAGCCATTATTACCGGTTCCTGATGATGAGATGAAACGTCTTTATTTATTGGATTACCATACCATGACATTTGAAGAACGAGATGCTGTTATTCGGCTTTTTAAATCGTTCAATCAGCACAGTCATGCTATTGTTTTTAATGTACCTTCGGACGCCAGCAAGCGTATTGTTTTTTATGAATTAGGGGCTTTTCGGGTTTTTGATAAGTCAGTAAATATTGTGGATGTAGCCGAAAATGTAGCCTGGTGGTACCAATGGGTTAATGCCCGTCCCGAAAGCCCGAATGTTTTGATGCAAGGGCAATTGGCTAAAATGGATTTTATTAATCTACTGTGGGCTATTGCCAAGCGCCAGGTAAACGGCATCTTAGAATTGTCCATGAAACGGAATCATGGTGAAATCTATTTTAAAGACGGGCAGGTCATTCATGCTCAGGTACTTACTCATCAGGGGCTGGAGGCTTTGCTTCATCTTTCGTTGTGGGAGAATGCATTCTTTCAGTTTAAACCATTTGATACGCGTAAACTTAAAGCCACCATTCAAAATACGATTCTGGCTATCAGCATTCAGGTTGTTGAATTAAGGTTAAAACTTTTTCATTTGCAAAATCAATTTCAATCGGAAATGAGCGTAGTTCAACTGGTAAATACGGGTGACCTGCCTTTGTACAATTTAAATATTGACGAAGGATTTATTGAATTTATTTCGCAACCCAGAGAATACGGCGATATTCTTGAAAATCCTTTCTATCCTAATCACGAAACTATGTTTATTTTGAACCAATTAAAAAAGACGGGATTGTTGAGGATTAATGAACCAATAGAAACTTTAATCGAAAAAGAAATCCCTGATTTTGAAAGCCTTTACGGCGATCAAAACCAGATAAAGGAATTTCCGGTTGACGAAAACAGATTGCAGTCTATCCGAAAAATTTTAAACTTAGAAGCCGATTTTCCGGCGAAAATTGTTGTTATCAGTGATGATGAAAAATTGCTGAAGCATTATTTATCATCAATTGCGGGCAGCCCAGATCGTGTGCTATTTGAGTACAATATGTTTCTCATTAAGTTTTCATTGGGGCCAGGACTGGAATTTATTTTTATTGGAATCCTGGCCAGCCCACAATTGCTAAAACTTCTATCGGTTGTGTCTGAACAGATTCATGGCTTCATCTTTTTAATTAATGCGCAAAATTTAAACAAAGTGGGCTATTTCAGTTATTTGATTAATCAGGCATTAGTCCAGCATCCAATACCTGCTGCCTGTGCTGTCACGTATCTCAATGCGAATCAGACGTTAGAAAATGTACAATCTCAATTTTTCCTTAACTGGGATATTAGCTGGACAAAATTTGAAGCCAATAACGTACAGTCTATGGTGCATTTAATTGAATCCGTACAGCCGGTTGAGCCAATTGAAATAGGCGAAGAAGAGGGAGAAGAGGAATGATTCATGTTGCAGTGATTGCCCGTGAAAAAAGTTGGTTTGATCAGATTATTACGCAGATTCCAAGCTTGCCAATTTCTTTTCGCTGGTTTGAAAATTGTTCTGTATTTTTTAAAAATCAAGAACTGGAAGATTGGCAATTAATCTATTTGATCAGCGATCGCTTTGACCTTTTGCAGGAAGAACTTGTTCAAGTAAAAGAACAGATTCCTGAAATACCGGTACTTTGTACTGTGCCAAAATTAAGACAGAGCCAGAGGCAATTGCTTCATCAATTAGGCGCTAAAGAAGTTTTTCCATGGCCGGTTACGCGACAAGAAATGAAATACTTTTTTAAATCCTATCCAGAATTTTTTATCGCCAAGGCGGAAGAGGATCAGTACGATTTTATCGGCCAGTTGGATTTTGTGGATGGTGTTGAATTATTAAGATCTTTTTGCACTAAAGAAAATACCGGCATTTTGACCTTTAATTGGGATGAAAGAAATGGTAGAATTGAAATACAAAATGGTCAAATAGTACATGCAGCTTATCGTCAGTTAGATCCTTTGACTTCTGTTTTGGTTCTAACTTCCTGGCATCATGGCCAGGTAAGTTTTAAGGAAGAATCATTCATCAGTAAGCGAACCATCATGCTGACCAATAAACAAATTTTTGACGAATGTCTGCAGTACCGACAGGAACGTGAACATTTGCTACAAGCTTTTCCACCTGAAGAGGTAAAATTGTTTACGCATCCTGATCTGAACTTTGAAGATTTTGGACCGTCTGAAAGAAGCTGGCTTTACAAAATGTACAAAGGGAGAACGATACTGGAATTGAGAGATTTGTACGAGGGCGATTTTAATTTTATGCTGAAAAAGTTAAAACTTTGGTTGGAAAAACAATACATTATTCCCGAGGAGGAATATCATTCTATTAGAGCCAAGAAAGAAGCCGAAATGTCTACTTCTGGCCTAACGCGTCTGTTTCGTAAAATTTTGAAGTCCGAACAAAAAGAAAAAGAAAAGGAAACCTCGAAGGAACAGCCTCCGGTGCAAAAAAAGCTGCCTTACCTTTTTGCCAGCTTCGAAAACCTGCAAATTTTTAAATCAATGGTGGAGGAAAGTTGAAACAGTCTATCCTGGAAATAGCCATTATTACTGACAACCGGAAACAGATTTTAGATGTTTGGCCTCAGGTAAATTTGAAAGAGTGCTCCTTCCCTTTTGAAGTCCATTACATGGTTGAGGAATTAGACGACCAAAACCGAATTTTTATTTATTTATTTGAATTAGAAAATGCTGGTCATCTTGAACCCATGGAAAAATTAATTCCTTTTTTGCCCTTTTGTTTAATGTTTGTGGATGAGCTGGACGAATCCTTTGTAAAGAAAATTTCTGATTACACTTCACGATTTGAAACACCTTTGTATTTAGTGATGCATGAAGACGAGAAATTGAAAGAAAAAATTTCGACCATTGCCCATTTAGATTTTAAGCTGCCTGAATTTGTTATTCTGGAAAAGCAAGCTACTGTTAGCAGAACCATCAGAAAACTTGTTAAAAATATCTTAGACAAGGTGATTCTCCATATTGCGGCCGAAGGAAAACCGGAGCCTCCAGAAGATTCTTAATAAAATTCTAACATTTTGCTAATAATGGAAAAACATTCATTGCAAAAATTGGCCTTAAAAAATTTTAAGAAGAGGGCAAAGTGGCCAAGGCAAAAATTTTTATTGTGGATGACGAAGAAGATATTCTTGATTTGGTGGATTACGTTTTAAGTAAAGAAGGTTATACGGTTGAGCGTTTTCACACCGGTGAAGAAATCTTAAGAAAAGTAAAATCCGACCTACCTGATTTAATCCTTTTAGATTTAATGCTTCCCGGGGTTGATGGGTTGGATGTTTGCAAATTGCTAAAACGAACTTCAAATACTGCTAATATTCCAATTATTATGTTAACGGCCAAAGGCGAAGAAGCGGACATTGTTACGGGGCTGGAATTGGGAGCCGATGATTACATCCCCAAACCATTTTCGACCAAGATTTTACTGGCCCGGGTAAAATCGGTTTTACGCCGAAGAACTCGTAAAGAAATGGATCAGATGGAAGTTATCAAAGTGCATGATTTAGTGATTCATCCTGGCAGAAGGGAAGTGCTCGTTAAGAATAAACCCGTTTTTTTAACCTACACAGAGTTTAGTCTGCTTTATTTTTTAGCGCAGCGTCCCGGCTGGGTTTTTACAAGATACCAGATTGTCGATGCCCTGCGTGGGGAAGATTACCCGGTTACTGAAAGATCTGTTGATGTACAGGTCGTTGGTATACGTAAAAAATTAGGGGAGGCCGGTAAGTACATTGAAACGGTAAGAGGCGTTGGTTACCGTTTTAGGGAGCATTTATGACCCACAAACGCCGATTATGGCAAATATTCCTGTCATTTTCTTTGATAAGCATTGTTTTTATCAGCATTATTGTTTTTTACACTGTCAATAGTTCTAAAAGACTAATCAAAGAGATTTATTTTGATGAGTTACAAATCAAAGCTCAGGTTGTGGCCCGACTTATTGAACCGAAAATTAAAAAAGACGAATTTGATAAAATAAATAAAGAACTAAATCAACTCTTTTTTGATTTGGATTCCTACGTAACCGTTATTTTACCAGATGGTAGTGTTATTGCAGACACCAGAAAAGACCCTTCGCTTTTGGACAATCATTCCCATCGCCCTGAAATAAGGGAAGCCTTAGCGGGGCACATTGGGCATAATATCCGTTATAGTTACTCCGTGGAAAAAGAACTTTTATATCTTGCTCTACCGTTATTTTCGGAAGGACAGGTGATTGCAGTAGTACGTACCTCCATGCCATATCAACAGGCATATCAGATTTTCTCCACTTTGCAATATCAGATTATTTTGTTTTTATTGTTAGGCTTTTTAATTATTTTAATCGTTTTTTTCTTTATTGCCAGTCGTTTGAACAGACCATTAGCCGAAATTGCTAATAGTTTGGATTGCGCAGCGGCTGGTCAATTAAATGTCCGTTTACCTGATTATTCTTCTATTGAACTCCACCGCATTTCGACCAGTTTTAATCAATTGATCGAAAAATTGGAATCTCAAATCCAGGTAATTAGCGAGCAAAAAAATCAGCAGCAGGCAATTTTTCAAAGTATGACTGAAGGAATAGTGGCCATTAATAGAGACGAACAAATCATCGCCTTTAACCGTGCTGCTGCTGAAATACTTGGTATTGAGGAGCAGATTAAAGGACGAGAGGTTCATGAAGTTGTTCGCAATAGCCAGTTGTTAAAAGTTTTTGATCAAACGCTGCAGACCCAGCAACTGATCGAAGAGGAAATCATTTTTAGGGATGAACCTTTGCGTTACATTCAGGCCCATGGTTCCTGCCTGAAAGATGATACTGGAAAGATTATTGGCGCCATGGTGGTTCTATCTGATATTACAAAAATAAAACGTTTGGAGGAGATTCGCAAAGATTTTGTGGCGAATGTGAGCCACGAAATCAGGACGCCGCTAACGTCCATTCAAGGTTTTGTTGAAACACTATTGGAAGGGGCCTTATCTGATAAAGAAACGGCAGAACGATTTTTAAATATTATTCACACACAGGCCAAACGACTCAATTCTATTATTGAAGATTTGATGGTACTGGCTTCATTGGAACAGAAAGAGCAGCGTGCCGGATTTAAATTTAGTGAAGAAAATTTAATCGATGTGTTGCAAAATGCCATCCAAATTTGTCAGGCGCAAGCTGAACGAAAGAAAATCAAACTACTGCTTTCCTGTGATGAGAATCTAAAATTTAAAATGAATCCTTCTCTTTTGGAACAGGCCGTTGTTAATTTAATTACCAATGCCATACGCTACAGCCCGGAAAATACAGAAGTTATGATTGATGCTGAGGTGAAGGAAAATGAGGTGGAAATAAAAGTTATCGATCAGGGAATTGGCATACCAAGGGAATATCATGATAGGATTTTTGAACGTTTCTATCGGGTGGACAAGGCACGCAGCCGCAAGTTAGGCGGTACCGGGCTTGGGCTTTCGATTGTGAAACATATTGTGCAGGTGCACAACGGGCGGGTGGCGATAGAAAGTAAAGTGGGCAAAGGCAGCACCTTTTTTATTTATTTGCCCCTAAACTAAAAAATCCAAATTTCGAATCTCGAAATCCGAAATAATTTTTAGCAGCCAGCGACTTAAAGAATTTTGAATGTTGAATGGGTATCGAAAGTTAGCTTTCGGTTGTCCCGTTAGCAATATTCAATTTTTTGATTGAAGAGAAACTTTTCTTCTTTTAATTAGAACTTACAGCTTTTAGATGCTAACTGCATTTTAGACTGTTCGGCTCTCTGTCCAGTAAAACGGTTTC
>JAGHBR010000114.1 GCA_021160885.1 Caldisericaceae bacterium | reverse complement strand
GGCAATAAACAATAAACAATAAGAAATGGAGTCATGAAAAAGTTTCTTATTCTAACATTCGCAATTTTAATCCAATCGCTTTGGGCACAATCCTTACACAAACCAACTATTGACGACAACTCCAAGTACACCACCGCAGGCAATATTGGCTTAACGGTTTCCAATTATGGAACCATCGGTGACGGTTTCATCAAACAGGTACCGGTCGATCAACCGTCCTGTGAATATCCGAAAGGTTCCGGTGTGGAACATTTATTTGGTGGAGGTCTGTGGGTTGGCGCTCAAACTCCTTCTGGAATTAAGGTGACAACCGGTGCTTTTAACTCGGCCCGCTTCCAGGCCGGAGGATCCACCAACTTCGAATTTACTAATACAGCCGATCCGCTGGATGTTGTTCGCGAACGTTCTTCTTTATTGGATAACCAATTCTATTCACCGGAGGCCATCAGTCACCAGGATTTTGTGGCCGACTTTACCGACACCAACACCTACGTGCCCGGCACCACCAATCAAATTTACGGACACAATCCCTTAGGCATTGCCGTACACATGGAAACTTACGCCTGGAACTACCCTTTTGCTGATGATTTTGTGATTTTCAATTACACCATCACCAATGTCTGGCAGGATACTTTAAAAGATGTGTACGTGGGTTTGTGGGCCGACCTGGTGGTACGCAACGTTAATATTACACCACCGCGCATTGGTTCTCCTTTTTACCAACATGCCGGAGTTGGTTACAAAGACAATGATCAGATGAAGATGATTTATTGCTACGATTACGACGGCGATCCGGGTTACACAGACAGCTATGTGGCAATGACCTTTTTAGGGGCAGATCCCCAACCCGGAGACCAGAAATACCGTGGACGCATTACCCATAACTGGTGGCTCTTTTCTGGCGGAATTGAAGAATATGAGCAACCGCCAAGAGAAGAAGCCCTGCGCTACGAACGAATGAAAACTTCCTTTCCCGACGATATTTACTGGAAAAACCTGTACCAACGACCGGGTAACTGGATGAGTTTAATCTCTACCGGGCCTTTTGAAAGACTCGATCCTGGACAATCGATTAATGTAGTGTTTGCTATTGTTTGCGCAAAAAAGGCAGGCTTTAATCCTTCTACCGTTGACGATGATGAAGCAAAAGCCAACCTTTACGAAAACATTGCCTGGGCTCAAAAGGCTTACTACGGCGAAGACGCCAACCGTAACGGACAACTGGACTTTGTAGGCACCGATTCGACTGAAGATGTAAATCACAACGGAAAACTGGATCGCTACATTTTACCAACGCCTCCCTCACCGCCAGTGGTTAAAGTTATTCCAGGCAATGGCAAAGTTACCATCATGTGGGATAAAACGGCTGAAAATTCGATTGATTTAATCTCCAAAAAGAAAGACTTTGAAGGCTACCGCATTTACCGTTCATTTTTGAATGACGATCGTTCCTCTCAGGGCATTTTTAATAGTATGCAGCTAATCAGAGAATTTGATGTTAAAGACGGTCTTTTTTACGATACCGGTTTTGATGAAATTTTACTCGATTCGCCAAAAATCGATACCTACACCGACCCGCTTACCAAAGAAGTTAAAGAAACCGAGTTCTGGTACCAGATTGAAATCGATGGCTTGCACAATGGCTGGCAATACGCCTTTTCGGTAACCGCCTTTGACAGTGGCGATGCTTCCATTTCTCTGCCCAGCCTGGAAAGCAGCCGTCTGCAAAATGTGGTTGTTGTAACACCAGGGACTCCGGCCCCATCCCAAAAAGAAAAGTTCGAAATCGGCGTTTACCCGAATCCCTACCGCGTAAATGCTTTGTGGGATGGCACCCAGGAACGGCAACGTAAAATTTATTTTTACAATTTGCCGGCCCACTGTGAGGTGCGCATTTACACCCTGGCCGGAGATGTGGTAGGCAGTTTCCGACACGACGCTCAAACCTACCATGGCCAGGACGCGCAGTGGTATGAACGATTCGGTAATTTTGGCTCTAACATTCAAACCGTGTTTCCTGGCGGCGAACATGCCTGGGATCTGGTTACGGAAGCAGACCAGGCACTGGCTACCGGGCTTTACCTGTTCTCTGTAAAAGATTTGGACAGCGGAAAAGTTTACACAGGGAAATTTGTGATTATTAAATAAGACCAGTTTAAAATTCATTAAAAGGAGGGTTGTTTTATGAGACTTCGTTACTTTACTATTTTTTTAACTGTAATTATGTTCATTGTGGCTTTTAATGCTTTCGGGCAAACAGCCAGTTATGATACCGTTTCTGTTTATGACATTCAATATGTGCCCGATCCGGCTACCAATGAACAATCGCCTTTATTCGGCGATACTGTGGTGGTTAAGGCCATGGTCATGCATTATTCGCGAGAACTCTATGTGGGCGCCCGTTGGGCCTGCTACGTGGTTGATCCCGATAGCTTCCCCAAGCCCTGGAGTGGATTCTTTATCATTCAACATGACACGACCGAGGTTAATACCCTATTTGGTTTTGTGGAACCTGGCATGATTTGTTATTTTACCGGGGTTGTTGACGAATACTATGGGCTGACCCAGTTGGCCCTGCTGACCAACCCGGTTGTACCAATCGAAATTTTATCGACCGATAACCCGCTTCCAGACCCACTTCAATTGACCACTGCAGATTTGTCTTCTAATGCCGTTGCCGAACAGTGGGAATCGATGTGGGTGAATCTGCAAAATGTGTCCATCGTGAACAA
Source organism: Caldisericaceae bacterium (assembly GCA_021160885.1). Taxonomy (GTDB): domain Bacteria; phylum Calditrichota; class Calditrichia; order Calditrichales; family Calditrichaceae; genus Caldithrix. Next base: position 5,084 of record JAGHBR010000114.1, on the reverse strand, counting down.
CAACTTAAGTTCCAATACAGCCTCAATTACCGATGACAGCGGTGGCCTGACCTATCTGGATGATTATTTTTTGTGGTTCCGTACTCGTTTTGATGACAATGTCTATCAATGGCCGCCAACCGGCACCTTACTCAATGTTAAAGGCTTTGTCCGCCATGTAAATGTAGATCAGTACACGGTAAATCCCAGAAACGAAGATGATCTGGAAACCCTTTCCAATCCACCTGTAATTCATGAAGTCACACGCACGCCAGGCAAACCTACTCCACGAAATGATGTTACCATCATGGCCAATATTACCGACAACACTACAGTAGCCAAAGCAATCCTGAACTACAGTGTTGACTGGCAGCCTTTCGTACAGGTAGAAATGACCAGCGCAGGTATTGATTCATTTTCCGCCAAAATTCCCAACCAGGTAGAAGGAAGCTACGTAAGGTATTTTATTTACGCCGAAGATGATGTTGGTGACTTTACAACCGCACCTGGCGATACCTCTTACGAAATCTATTCCTATGTTGTACGTACCGGTAATCTGGATATTAAAGACGTGCAATACACCTGGGGCTATCCTAACGATGCCTCACCTTACGTTGGTTACGAAGTTACGTTAAAAGGGATTGTCGTTTCCGATACGTCTCATTTTCCGGGCTTTTTTGTCATTCAGCAAAAGGAAGAACCCTGGTACGGCATTCAATTAAGAGACACCTACCACCCAGGATTGCAAGTTGGGGACGAAGTTGAAGTGACCGGAACCATTGAAGAAAGATATGGCGTTACACGCATTGTAGTTAATGACAGCGCTACAGGATTAAAGATTTTGAGTTCTGGCAATACCGTTACTCCAATGGATGTTCAAACCGGTCAGATTACAACCGGCGGGCCCGATGCCGAGGCTTATGAATCATGTTTTGTAAGAGTTTCTAATTTGACTGTGACTAACCCCTTTCCTGATACGCCAGGTAATTATGGAGAATTTACAGTTGATGATGGCAGCGGTGAGTTACGCGTTGACGATTTAGCTTACGATTTTTCCGGCAATCTGGATTCTTCCTTTGCTCTGAACGATCACATCGATGAAATTATTGCCGTTCATTACTACAGCTTTGGTAATTACAAATTGATTCCACGTACCAAAGATGATATTCACGGCCATACCACGGATATTGAAAAAGCCACGGTAGTGTCCGATTTTCAATTAAAACAAAACTATCCGAACCCGTTTAACCCGACCACTACAATTGAATTCTACCTGGCCAAACAGGGCAATTATCGCCTTGATATTTACGATGTGCTTGGCAGAAAAGTACGTTCGTTGGTCAATGGTCTGCAGCCTGCCGGTGCACAACGCATCACCTGGGACGGCAGAGATGACGCTGGTAAAATGGTAAGCGCCGGAATTTATTTTTACACTTTGAAAGGTGAAAACTTTAAACAGACCAGAAAAATGTTGATGATTAAATAATTCAGACTTTACACTGGTTCCGGCCCGGAGCATAATTTCCGGCGCCGGAACTTTTAAAAAACGCCCTCTGTTTTGAAGGGCAACATAATTTGTAAACTTGAATTTCTATTCAAAGGGGAATTTGATCCTCCTTCGAGTTCGAGACGAAACGACATTGGTGTCATTTCGAGTGATTCCAGCTCAGGCGGGATGAACAAGCAATCTTTGAATCAACAATAGTCTCCTTTGGCGAGCTATTGTATTGTAAATGAAGATAAAACATCTGGCAGGTAAGAGTAAAAGTAGCCGCAAAATTTGTTTTTAGTCGCGGTTACCATTAATTGATTGAATCGTAAATCAGGATAACGATTAAAATTTTCCGGGCAATTTTTAAACAAGAATTTACAAATAATGTAAAAAAAGTATTAAAAATAATGAAGCACAAACAATGAATAAATTAAGCGCACTTTTTAAAATAAGTTTTGTCCTTTTGGCCATTACGTGGCTTATTTCCTGTAAAGAAAAAATTTCTGGCAGTCTGCAATCCAATCAACCACCGGAAACATTCCTCTTTGTAAAATCAACCGGCAAAGATACGCTTAATCAAACAGCCAGTATTCAAAAATTATACTGGGATGGGTTGGACAAAGACGGCTTTGTTACTGGTTTTTACTACACATGGGAATTACAGCCAGATTCTGCTGATTGGCAATGGACCGAAAAACGTTCTCTGACCTTTCCCCTCAAAATTAGCGGCGCAGAAACCAGCTATGTTTTTCAGGTACGAGCGGTAGACAACAAAGGCGCCTGGGATCCAACGCCTGCCAGCCAGATTTTCCCGATTAAAAACACTTCACCAACCATTAACTGGTTGCCCACCAGCCGAATTCCAGACACAACCTTTACCGTAGCCAGTTTTATTTGGCAGGCCAGCGATCTGGACGGTGATTCAACCATTGTTTATTTTGAATACGCACTGGACGACACCTTACAGTGGCGTAAAATTGCCGGTTATCGCAGGAATGTTACGCTAACTGCTGACAGCGGATTAACAGAAGGCGAACACGTATTTTTTATTCGGGCCGTAGATGTGGCTAAAAGCCGCAGCCCTGTGATTAGAATGCCGCAAAGAGGAAGCTGGTATGTAAAGGAACCAAAGGGCGAGTATTTATTGATTGATGATTTTGCCAACGAAGCTCAATCCCTTTACCCTGATCGTTACTACAAATCGATGTTAAAACAGATTTTGCCTGAAGTAGATCCCCAGGCTGGTTTTGATTACTGGAATATTGAAGAACAGTTCCCTGCCTCGCGCCTGCAATTTATTGAAACTCTAAAACTGTTTAAACGTGTCATCTGGTATTCCGATTTAATTCAGGAAACAGATGAACATTTCATTACGGCTCAAGTGGCCATTCCTGAATTTTTGAATGCAGGCGGTAAAATCATTTATTCTGTTCAATTCAGTACCGGATTCGGCAGCCTTGGCAATCCACTGGAATTTACACCTGTTGACTCATTAGGTAAGAAGTTTAACTTTATTACCGCCAAAAGTCTCTATTACCCTGATTCTGTGGGAAAGCAAAATGTGCAAAATCTGTTCGGCGTTGAATTACCTCAACTGAAATTGAGTAAAATCATTGTGGGCCTGATGGGGCTAAAACCCAAACCTACAACCATTCCACTTTACCGCTATAATGATCCTAAATCTGATAATGATCCGATTTTTGTTTTACTTGGCTGGAATGACAACAAACAAAACCAGGGACTGGATGCTTACGATTTCATTTTTTCGGCAACGCCGTTGCATTATTTGCAAGCTAACAACAACTTAAACGACTTTTTTAAAATTATTTTTAAAGACATTTTTAAACCATGAATAACACGGGCATAAACTTATGAATGGTTTTAGTAAACTTTTTTTAATTTTGTTGACTTTTGCCAACTCAGCGCTGTGGGCACAGAATTATGGGGCCATTCGTGGCGTAGTAACAGACAAAAAAACGGGTGAACCCTTAGTTGGTGTGAATATTGTGGTAAAAGGGACCTACTACGGCGCTTCTACCGACCTGGATGGCTTTTACACCATTCCCAAAATTGAACCGGGCGAGTACACTTTAGAAGTTTCCTACGTCAGTTACAAGGTGATTCAGCAAACCGGCGTTAAGGTAAAAGCCGGCCAAACGTTAACCATCAACTTCGAAATGGAGCCTTCCATTTTAGCGCTGGGCCAGGAAATCACCGTGATCGGTAAAAAACCATTGATGGATCTGGAACAAACAACAACGGCCCGCACTCTAACCGAAGAGGAGATCAAAAATCGCATTGTAGAAAACGTCACCGATCTGGTCAGCCAGCAAGTGGGCGTCACCAAACAAGACGATGCCATTTACATTCGCGGCAGTCGCTCTTACGAATCGCAATACCTGGTAGAGGGACTTTCCGTACAGGATCCGCTTTCCGGAACCGGTTTTGGGTTAAGGCTCAGTTCGCATGCCATCCAGGAAATCGAAGTTTTGACCGGTGGTTACAAGGCTGAATATGGCCAGGCTACATCTGGGGTAATCAGCGTAAAAACCAAATCCGGCGGCGATCAATTGGATGGCTATTTTTCTTTTAAAACCGACAACCTGTTCGGCCAATTCCGTAATGAAGATTTCAGTTTTAATACCGACCACTGGGAAGTAAGTCTCAGCGGCCCGGAACCGATTAGTAACATTTTTAAACGAGCCGGACTCTCCCTGCCTGGTAATTTTTATTTCTTTTTCGATTTGCAGGGTAAAATCCTTGATGATTACACACGAGCCACCGCTAAACAACTTCACTCTTCTATTGCCCCAACACTTGGCGGGCTGGTGGAGCAAAACTTTTTTTCCCCAAGGCAAAACAATTTGTGGAGCGCACTTTTCAAATTAACCTGGAAAATAAATCCAACGCACAAACTGACTTACATGTACAATCGCTCGCTGGTCATTAATCAGAACACACAAACACTGCAAACCAATTTGAACTACGTGGAACCGCGACCCGGCTTTCCTTACAAATACATGAAACTACTCGATAATTTCAACACCTTTACTCATGATAATGAACAAATCTCATTAATCTGGAATCACACTTTAAACGCCACTACTTTTTACGAACTGAAATTCAGCCGTTACTTTGCTCAGCTGCGTTCAGAATGGGGCGACAATCTTTGGCGCGGTTATGACCAGCCTCTGGATGTTCCGCGCTTGCCGGTTGAATATTACACGCCGTATGGCGATTCCAGCAAAGTGCGTGTTATTCCTGGCGATGGCTTTTACGATTACGGCAATGCGCTTTCCTGGCACGACCACTTCATTTACTCCTACACTTTTAAGGGTGATTTAACGCACCATGCCGGCGATGTACACACTTTGAAAGCTGGTCTTGAGATGTCCTTTAAAGAAATGCAGCTGATCGATATTCAGGAACCTTTTGCCGGGCCCTTTGGCTCCAGTCAGGATATTTTTCACGTTTTTCCGGCAGACGGCGCCTTTTACCTGCAAGACGACATTCGTTTTGGCGGCTTTATTTTAAATGCCGGATTTCGTCTCGATTACTGGGCGCCGGGCGCATTTGCTGATCGGGCTATTAAAGATACCACCAACTTTATCAG
>JAGHBR010000124.1 GCA_021160885.1 Caldisericaceae bacterium | reverse complement strand
GCGTACGCTCGTGGTAATCGGGAGTCAATTCGTAGCCCAGCGCCACCCATGGCGTGGCGTAAACCGTGTAAGCAATGTAGAACAAAAAAGAGCCGATCAGGAAATAAACAAAATAGAAGGTTTCACTCTTACCATCAGGCAGCTGCCAGAGCAGGATGTAGATCAAACCGGCGGCAATGGCGCCGCCAAAAATGTAAGGTCTCCTACGTCCCCATTTGGATTTTGTATTGTCCGAAATGTAGCCCATGATGGGGTCGGTAAAAGCATCCAGCAATCGTGGAATGCCGCCCAACAGGCCCACCAGGGCCGGATTCATGCCAAAGCCAAGATTAAGAACGATCATCATCCCGCCAATAGCGGCGCTTAGAAGATTGTTGGTAAACGCACCGATCCCGTAAATGATTTTTTGAATAAAAGGAATGCGGTCTTCTGGTTTCGTCTGATAATGTTTAGCTGCGCTCATGTTGCTCATCTTCCTTGTGTTTAATCCAATCAGATTTTTTAAGCCCAATTATTTATTATTTAAGTTGTATTTTTTCAGAAATCCTGAAAATGACGGCTTTGGGGATCGATTTTCAAAAAATACGCCCCAATTTTTTTCGACTTCATTGGGGCCGCTTTGTTCGCCTCCGCCTTTCCATGGTTCGTCAAATGCTTCAAATAGGTACGTAACCACTTTGTTTTGATTGACCCAATTGTACAGGGCTGTCAGGAATTTTTCCTGGGCCTCAAAACTTACTTCACCTTTAATTAAACTTCCCTGCTGGCCGGGACCTTTTTTAGCGGGATTGTAATTGGTTGCCCAGCCCGTTTCACCTAAAACGATCAATTTTTGAGGATGAAGGGTTTTAAGGGAATTGTAAACGGAATTCATCCAGGAAATAGCCCTATCCACATGAATGCCATTCCAGAGGGGGTGCATGTGCGTAACGATAAAATCAACTTCCTCGGCAACTCGTTGACTCTCAGGTTTGTTCCAGAAATTGTAATCGTCGGCGGTGGTAACAGGAACAGAAACATTCTGACGAACAGCCCGGATGTAGCGAATCAAATCATCTGTGTTCATGCGATGCCAGGACCAAAAGACCTGAGTTTCGTTGCCTACGTTTACAGCGATGACGATGTCTTTGTAGGCATTGGCCAATTTAATCGCCAGCAACGTTTGTCGGATGTTGGATTTTTTTGCTTCCTGATTTTCGTCTTCATTGGCCAGCCAGAGGCCAAGCATTACTTTTATTGGCAAATGGTGTTCGCTGATTACTTTTAATATCCTTTCGCCATCGTCATCGCTGCCGTAAATGCGGATCAGGCGCCAATATTTGGAGATTATCTTTAAATCTTCCAGAATTTGTTCTTCATTTGGGCCTTTCACGCCCGGCGCCTGTCCTTTGCGGTAGCAACCATACGAAACAGCAAAACCGATCCACTGGCCGTTCAGTGTAGGCTTAAATTGGCGAGTGTGGAAAGATGTCTCTTTAACAAATGGTTTTTCTTCTTCCAGTTGCATCTTGATTTCTTGAAGATCTGGACTATTAGCTTTCTCAGCTTGTTTAGAACAACCGATGAACAGAGCAAGTAGTAAAATTAAAACATACATGGTCTTATATTCCTTTATTTTGAGTTCTGAAAACCCGCTTCGGCGGCAGAAGAAAACAATTAATGATATTTTACAGAACTCTTTATTGTACCTTCTGCCATTTTTCCGGACAAAATTTTGTCATTTCCATATTACAGCGGTTTAACCGAAACATATTCAATCTTTAAAAAGTTACCGTCTATTTGCTTTTTCCCTTCTCCCAGAACGTATTTTTGACAGTTCTTTAAAGCATTTTTACTCTGGTCGAATTTATTGCCGGCCCAAAGTCCGCAAATCGTGGCATTGAAAATCATCTTCATGTTTACAAAATTGCAGGTGGTGTGGTCTTTGCAGTTACGGCACTGCCAGTCATAATGGATGTTTTCATCACAGGGCACATCGGTTTCCAGCAAAGTGACTTCATTTTTCAGAAATTTGTCTGACCATGTTTGTGGATCGGGATGTGCGCTTAACGGGCCGCCGTTTTTTCGCACTTCTGCTTTCGGCGGCCAGTAATAGAAACGCATGTGTCTCTTTTCCCAGATAAGTGCAAAAGTGCCTTTGGGAGCTTTAACTGAATAAGGTGTACCACTGCAACCAGCGTTGGGATCTCCATTGCGGGCATTAGCACAATTGATTGGAGATGTGTTCTCGTTCCAGATGGCATCACACATTTGGGGGCAGGTATGCAGGGTATTGTGAATTACATTTTCGCCATTGATGAGCTCAATAATGTCGATCTCGCCGGCAGCCGGCCAATCGGTATTGTTTACCGGGCTGGAAGTGGGATAGACAGAGCCTTTGCCTGAAAATTGGTGCAACGTTTCTTCCGCAGGAAAGCCATCCATCTCTTCGTAAAGCCAGTGAGCTTCGCGGCTGCCGTTTAACCACCAGGCCGGCCAGATGCCACGTGCAGATGGCAATTCTCCTTTAAAAACAAAAAGAAGGCGCGGTGTTGAGTCCGAAAGGTTAAAGAACGATTTGGACGTTAAACGAAATGAATCAAAGCCTTTGTCATCATTTCGTGCCCTGAGGTAAAGATACAATCCGTCAGCGGGTTTTATTTGAATAATATCCTTGTTTTTCCACAGTGTTTGGTCATAAACCACATTGCCCTGAGTTGGGTCATCATGAGGAAACGTTGTAAAAAAATGTTGTCTTAAAAGATTAAGATCAACCGATGGCGAAGTAAAATCCAGAGTAAAAAATTGATTTTCAGGGTTGAAGGTTTCAGCCTCATGTTGTGGCTGCGTAAAACTGATCTGATTTAAGAGCAGAATTAAAAGGAAGAAAAATAATTTCTTTTTCCCAGGATAATACAACATAATTCCTCTCATCTTTGTCTTTACAATTGCACCTGGACGGTTTGAACGGCATTGGCCGGGATTTCAATCTCGGCAAACTGCCTGCCGATTTGAAGCTGGTAAGTGATGGGGGATTTGGTCGTGTTCAATAACTGGACACTCACCAGATTTTGAGCGTTAATGGTGGCACAGGCGTGCAAAGCATCTGCATCCAAATCCTGTGTGTGGAGGTCTGTTTTGATGGCCTGGTCGCCCGGCCGAATGGTTTTGCTGAACTGAGCAAGGATATAGTAAATCGGCGTGTAATAAACCTCTTGGGTTTGGGTATCGATCATGATGGGAGCGCCGCAGAAATTGCCTACATGATTTGGCCCGCCATTGCGATCCAGAACTACATTCCAGTCAATCCAGCCCTGTAGCCAGTGATCAATGCCCACAATAATATCTCGGGCATAGCGATGCACCGGAGTGTAGGCGGGATGGTCGTCAGCATTAATACCCTGCCAGGTCACCGAATAGGCCCAATCCGAAGCATTTTGATTCCACCAGAAGGCGTCGTTGTTAAACCAATTGGTTTCTTTGTATTTTCCCGGATCGCTCACTCCATTAGGCGCATCTTTTCCCAGATCGTCGATGCAGCCCTCGGTATGAATAATGGCAAAATCCGGAAATTTTTGATGTATGCGATCAAAAACATCTTCATAAACTTTAAACGTGCTGGAATACCAGTGGACTGCCACACCGTAAACAAAGGGAGCTGTCTCAGGATCTGCAAAAATAAGGTTGGTCCATTCTTCTACTCCATCCCGATTTTGATCATAAATGAGCAGCTTCAAATCAGTAAAACCGTTTTGATGTAGTTCAGGACCTAAAAATTTCTTGATGAATTCATTCTGGCTTTGCGGAGTAAAATGCATGCTTTCCCAGCTGCCGTTATTGCCATGAGGTTCATTAACCGGTGTGATTCCCCAGATATCAACCCCTTGCTCCTGGTAGGCCTTTAAATATTTTATCAGATATTCGGCGTAGAGTGGGTAATATTCCTTTTTAAGCGTACCTCCGGTGCCCCGCCAGTTATTTTCTGGTGAACCAGGAATGTACCAGTCTTCGATGTCCTTCATCCACCAGGGGGCTGTCCAGGCAGAGGAAACAATGTTCAGTGTCTGGTCTTTTTGCTCACTTTTTATTTGCAGCGCTTCTTTAATCATCGGTAGAAGATCATAATTGGGATCTTTAATTCCGGGATATTTTTGGGAATCGAAGCCTTCCAGATTGGGCTGAATGCTGAATGATTTTAATGCCACATCTCCTTTTTCATCATCGTAGGAATATTTACCTTCCACGCTGAAATCACAGGCGCCGATGTGTGTGCGGGCCATACT
>JAGHBR010000261.1 GCA_021160885.1 Caldisericaceae bacterium | reverse complement strand
GACGGAATTAAATATTAATTAAAAGAGGTGGTTATGAAATGGTTTGATCAGCTAATCGTGTGGGGTTTACCTCTGGTTCCCAAACCAATCGTAAAATTTTTCTCTAAAATTTACATTGCCGGTTCCACTTTGGAAGAGGGGGTGGCTAAAGTAAAAGAATTGAACGCAAAAGGCATTATGGCCACCATGGATTTGTTGGGTGAATTTAGCACCGACGAAAAAATTTGTCTGCAGGCGGCGGACAGTTACATCGAAATGTTACGCACCATTGACCGCGAAAAACTCGATTCCAATGTTTCCCTGAAACCAACGCACATGGGCTTAATGATCAGCAAGGATTTTTGTTACCAGAACATACGACGGGTGGTTCAGGAAGCTCAAAAATTAGGCAACTTTGTGCGCATCGATATGGAAGACCACACCACCACGGATACTACTATTGAAATTTATTTAAAGTTGAAGGAAGAGTTCGGTGGTCAACATGTGGGGACGGTGATTCAGGCTTACCTTAGAAGAACCATTGATGACATTAATCATTTAATTGAGCACAAGGCCAATTTGAGACTGTGTAAAGGGATTTACGTAGAACCAAAGAAAGTTGCCTTTAAGGACATGGCCATAATTAACGAAAGCTTCAAGTACAATCTTGACAAATTACTCAGTAATGGCTGCTACACAGGTATTGCCACCCATGATGAAAAACTGATTTATCACGCTTTAACCGTTATTGACCGATTAAAGCTGAAACGTGAAAATTACGAATTTCAAATGCTGTTGGGCGTTCAGGAAGAATTGCGTGAAATTTTGGTTAATGCCGGCCATCGTTTACGCGTTTACGTTCCTTTCGGAAAAGATTGGTATGGCTATTCGACGCGCAGGTTGAAGGAAAATCCACGCATGGCAGGCTACGTTTTTAAAAGAATTCTTAGCGGCGGGAAATAATTTTTAGCAAGAGCGACTTATTATTAAAAAATTAAACGAAAAATTGAGACAAATTTTCTTTTAATCAGCGCCAGTCTGAATAAAAAATCCGTAGTTTTGTATTGGCAAAAACAGCACAACAAACATTTCGGAATCTTAATGAAACTGCGGAATTAATTGACCTTCGTGATTATTCATTGCCCATGTGTGATGCCGGAGCCTCTTTTTCGCATCCTCAGGTAACGTACCTAAAACAAAAAATTGAACAGGAAGCGGCCATCATCGTGGCCGTCCTTTTTACAATTACAATTTAAATGCTGGCGTAAAAATTATTACGACCTGACCGGTTAAGTTAGTGGGTCTGATGGCGGTTGGTGATGGTCGGGCCAGCTACATGGCGCCCATGAGTTAAACAACTAAATGTTGAGTGTTGAATTTTGAATGTTGAATGAGCTTCCTCAGGCCGCCATCGACTTATTTTTTTATTCACCTATTAAACTATTTAAGTGAATCTTTTTAGCTGGTGCCTTTTGAAGAAAGTTTTCAATTGGGACGAATGACTTTATCGGCTTTAATCATCAACTCAACCGCCATTTTCATGGAACCAATTTCGCCAATCAGCAATTTATCTCGGAGGCCATGGTAATCAAGGCAGGTGCCGCAGGTAGCTATTTTAGTCCCCTTTTGTTCAAACTTACGCAGAATATCAATTACTTCGCTGCCTTCGGTGGTCAGATAAACTGCGGAATTTATACAGCCAATTAAATCGATCTTCACATCGGCTTCGAGCAGTTCAGTTAAAAATGACTTCAACAGTTTTTTGCCTAAATCATCCGGTCCATCACCCATCTTGTCTGAATTCAAATAGAGAAACGTCATCTTAAAATTCCTTTCACAGTTTCATTTGAAGTTCTGCAAACCAGCTTTAAATTTCATTTTACTTCTGTTAAAATTCATCCATTCTGGTTTAGAATTCCATTAAGTCATATTTTGCTATACTCAGGATTCTATTTCATAATTATGTAATCATCTTTTTTTTCTGTAACTTTACCAATGATAAAGGCCGTGCCTTCTAATTTTTGGCAGTAACTAATGGCCTCCTTCTGGGGGAGGCTAATCAATAAACCACCCGATGTCTGGGCGTCGTTTAACAGTAACTGTTCTTCTTGGCTTAACGGCCCGTAATCCACAAACGGACTGGTAAACTGATGGTTGTCGCGACTACCGCCTGGCGCCATGCCCTGACGGATTAAATCTAATGTTTCCGGTAGCAATGGAATTTTTTCGAAATACAATTCAGCGCTTACAGCACTGCCTTTAAGCATTTCCAACAGGTGCCCTAAAAGCCCAAAACCGGTGATATCAGTGCAGGCATGGACGTTGAAATCTTTTAATGCTTCGGCAGCCGTTTTGTTAAGGAGTGCCATGGTTTCCACCAATTGCTTTTGTAAGTCATCATTCAGCAGGCCGCGTTTAAGAGCAGTCGAGAGAACGCCAGTGCCAATGGGTTTGGTCAGCGCCAGGGCATCGCCGGGTTGTGCGCCGATATTCTTCAAAATTTTATTCGGATGAACCAGACCGCTGACTGCCAGGCCAAATTTGGGCTCTGTGTCGTCTACTGTATGCCCGCCAACAATCGAAATGCCCGCTTGTTGGGCCGTGTACTGGGCCCCTGCCAGAATCTTTTCCAGAACGTTGATAGGCAAACGGTTACTGGGAAAACCAACAATATTTAAAGCGAACAGCGGTTGCCCGCCCATGGCGTAAATATCGCTTAAAGAATTGGCTGCCGCAATACGGCCAAAATCAAAAGGATCATCCACGACAGGCGTAAAAAAGTCGACTGTTTGTACCAACGCCAGGTTTTCGTTTAACTGGTAAACCGCTGCGTCGTCGGAATTTTCAGGGCCGATTAGCAATTTGGCATCGTGGGGAATGGTCAGCTTTTGTAACACTTCTTCCAAAAGCTGGGGCCTAAGCTTACAGGCACAGCCGAGGCCATGTGTGTATTGAGTCAGTTTAATATTAGAAAGATCAATCTGTAAAGGCGCCAGCCGTTCCTGCGGTTTAAGTTTTTGTACCGTTTGAATGATTTCATCAGCAGCCTGTTCAATTTCTTCCTCAGTCGTAAAACGGCCCAAAGAAAAGCGGATGGTACCCATGGCAATTTCTTGCGAAATTTGCATGGCCTGCAATACATGAGAAATGCTTACCTGATCGCTATGGCAGGCCGCTCCGGCCGAAACGGCCACCTTTTCGCTGAGTTCAGAGACAATAGTATTGGCTTCCAATCCCGGAAAGCTTAAGCTTAGTGTGTTGGGCAATCGCTTTTGGGCATGGCCATTCACTCTGGCCTCCGGAAAGGCGGCAAGCAATTTATCCTGAAGCTTGTCTCGCAGTTGTTTGATTCTAACGCTTTCTTCCTGCAGCGATTCGCTGACCAATTGGCAAGCTTTTCCCAGCCCAACAATTTCCAGCACGTTTTCGGTACCGGCGCGTTTGTTGTACTCGTGATCTGCCCCATGAATTAGTTTTTCCAGCTTGACGCCTCGTCGAATGTACAAAGCGCCAATACCTTTGGGGGCGTAAAGTTTGTGTCCGGCAACCGACAGCAAATCAACACCCAAATCGTGAACATTTACAGAAATCTTTCCAATGGACTGCGCTGCATCGCTGTGCAGAAAAACGTTAAATTCTCTGGCAATTTTGCTAATTTCGGCGATGGGTTGAATGCTGCCCACTTCATTATTGGCGTGCATAATGCTGATTAAAATTGTGTGCGACGTGATGGCCTTGCGTACGTCTTCCGGATCTATCAAACCTTCAGCATCAACGGGCAAATAGCTAACCGTAAAGCCATGCCTTTCCAGGTAGCGGCATACTTCCAAAACCGCCGGATGCTCTATTTGTGAGGTAATGATGTGATTGCCTTTTTGCCGCTGAGCCCAGGCAATGCCTTTGATTGCGTAGTTGTTCGATTCTGAACCGCCGGAAGTAAAGATGATTTCATCCGGCAGGCAACCCAACAGGTCTGCTACCTGTTGACGGGCTGTTTCAACAGCTTGTTTTGTTTTAAAGCCGTAATAATGCGCACTGGAAGGATTGCCGAAATGTTCCCGTAAATAGGGTAACATGGCCTCGGCAACTAAAGGATCGATGGGCGTGGTGGCATTGTAATCTAAATAGATCGGGTTCATGGCTTTCCTTTTTTGACTCAAAATTAAGCAATTCTGTAGAAAAGAGGAAATATTTTAAAGTGCGAATAAGTGCATTGCATTCGAAGGAGAATTCGCTTTAGTTTGAGAAACCGGTGATATTCTGCGACGACGGGTTAGTGGGTTAAAGGTTAAGAGTATAAGGGTGTAAGAGTAAGTATGAGGCATGCTCCGCAGTTTAAAATCACAACATTTAAATTGGCCATTATCTGTGGAAGCTTATTTAAAATTCAAAATTCAACATTCAACATTTCTTAAAAAATCCAGTTCAATTCCATACCATATTTGAACCCATGGTAGGTTTCGTAACCATTAAAATAAGTCGGTCCGTAATCCGGATCGCTGATAACCTTTTGAGCTTCTTGCAAACCGTAACGCATGTCACGGTAATCATTGCCGGCAATCGCTTTTAATGAAATCTTCGAATTAAAAAAGTACTCTAAAGAAAAAGAAGTGTTAAACTGGCTGTAATCACTTAACATGTCCTGATAGCCGCCATTTACCGCATCATTGTAAATAAAGCTGAGATTGAATTCGCCACGCAGACGGGCAGGAATCAAGTCCCAACGGCCAGAGGCAAAGGTGTAGGAATTGATGTTGCTCTGGTCATTGGAAAGTTTTAATTGGCTGAACACCGTACCGCCTGAAATAAACAGACGATTGTGCGGTCTGGTGTAAAAATTAAGGCTGCTGATCAATTGTTTGGTGCCCAGTGGCGAACCGGCCTGTAAAACGCTTTGGTCATTCAAATCAAAGTAAAAGGCCGAGAGGGAAAGTCGATTAGTCATGGAACCAAATGAAATCCGTGTTTCAAATCCCAGATAGGTTTTATCGGTTTTTACCGTGTCTAAAATAGTGTTGCTGCGATCATCACGGTAGCGAAATTTTAGAGTGACTTCCGGAAAATGGGCAATCATAGTTGTAATGCCCAAAATGCCAGTGTTTGTTGTAGTACGTGGTTGATTTTTAAAATTCTTAAGGTTGTCAAAATAGTGTTCGCTTTCCAGAGTAAGCGCAAATTTTTGTGGGAAGTTGTAAACTGAGTTAAATACAAAACCATCACGGTCATTCTGAAGGTAGGGATAGCCTGCCGAATAGTAATCGTAGCCCAGGCGTTGTTTGTACAAAATCATTTTAAAATGCCCCAAACGCAAGTCGAGCCCGGCGCGATAGGCTAAATCGGTAACATTTTTTGCGCTCAGCGTGTCCTTACGGCTGAAATTGGCATCAAAAAACCATTTTAAACGTTTTTTCCACAAAATCAGAAAACCATCCAGGCCGACCAGTTTGTTCGTCAGAGGTTCACTAATGGCTTGATTCACTGAATTTTGTTTGTCTTTAGCCCAAAGAAATTTGGTTCCCAGTTCAAAACGCTCCCATTTTCCCAGGCGAAACTGTCCGGCGTACAAAAAGCGCTGATATTGACCGGAAGTTTCGTACTGATGGTATTGCTCCGGCAAACGGCTGCTAACAGATAAGGGTTTTTGAATCTGACCGCCAATGATCTCAAATTTGTAATAAACCTGCCGACCATATTCCAGGGCCAATTTTAAACCACGTATTTCCCTGCTTTGCACAAACAGCTCGGAGCCGCTTTGGAAAAAATCACCTAAAATCAATTCATCGGCTCCGCGACGGATATTGAGGGTCAAGCGATCCACGCGATTAAAACTGTTTAGCTGATCCCATTGATTATTTTTTAAATCGCTGAGCAATGTGATGTCAAAATGCGGACTGCGGCCAAACAGGGCTAAATTTAATCTTTGCTGCAAGCCAGGCACCAGCGTACTTTTGGCGTACTGGTCATCAGGAATGGAATCCGGTTTGATCTTTGAAGTTTCATCGTAGGAAATATTAAGTGTTTGCAGCGAAAGGCGACCGGTCAGATTAAAAGCCCTCTGGGCCAACAACAAGTTGGTCAATAGCAAAATCACAAGATAAAAAGCGCTTTGCTTCATTTCCGGTCTCCTCATCATTGAACAATAATAACCCGGCTGTTGTCGCGTAGAATATTACCGGCCAGGTCTTCCACAATAAACGACAATCGATTGTCCACTTTACGACCGCGCACAGCACGCTTTAAAAAGATTTTTGCCTCAAAACTGCCATCATTGTTGGGTTTGATTTCCTGCCCATTAACAATTACCCGTTTAATACCCGAAGACGGCTCTGGATCGATGACCACTCCGCGAATGATTTGCACAAATTTTTCTTGACCAAAATTGATTTTTTCACCTGGCGGGCGAGGCGGTTCAAAACGGACAAAAACAGGTTGAGCCGGTTCGGTGACGGTCAAAATAGGCTTTACGGTATCCAAAAAGATTTTTTCAGCTACCACCGTACGGTTGCCGGAAAGGTCTTCGGCAACAACGCGAATGGTGTTAGGGCCTTCGCTTAAAATAATAGTTCGGTTAAAACTGCCCTGACCGATCACTTCGGTAATAAATTCATCATTAATGTAAACCTTTACCCGATCGCCCGGTGTTTGGTCAAAAACAGCGCCGCTCAAACTGTAGTCGCGTCGATTGGTAAAGGCCGAAGTTAAGGGACGGGCTAACTTGATTTTGGGTTTTTGCGTGTTAACCAGTAATCGCACCGTTTGCTGTTTGCGTTTCCCTTTAAATTCAACCTGCACATTCAAAACATTTAAACCTTCCTGTACCGGCACTCGGCCTTTAAAAAGGCCATTGGCACTTACTGTTAAAGGCAGTCCGTTAACCATAATGCTCGCGCCGGGCAAAGTTCGCCCCGAAAGCAGTAAACCGCCAGCCACCAGGGCGGGCTCTGTAATCTGAAACTTTTTTAAATCAAATTTCAGGAAAAGCGCTTGCCGGGTTCCTGTGTCTTGTTGTTCTCCCTGAGAAGGCGGTGTAAAATTACGGGGAGGTGTCGGGGGCTTACCCCGTTCAACTTTTGATTCCTGATTTACGCCAACCAACACTTCGCCAGACACCGTTTTAGAGCGCAAAGAAACCTTTCCGTCGTACACCCGAACCACGGTGGTCTGCTGACGATCAACCTGCAGGTCAAATTCAGTGCCGCGCACGGCTACCACTGCGCTTGGCGTTTCAATTTCACGGCTTTGTCGCTGTTCAACAATCTTTTGAAATTTGGCAAATAAGCTGCCCACCCACAAAGTAAAACTTTGACGATCGCTTTGCTCGTTTTCTGCCGTTTTGATCTCTTTCACATCAAACATGCTGTTTTCATTGATTTTTATTACTGAGCCGTCGGGCATTTGCAATTCCACGCGCGAATTTAAGGCAGTCCGCAAGCGATCGCCTTCGTAGACTTTTTGGTGGAAACGCACTTTTTGCCAGCTGGTCTGTCCCTGGCGCATCAGTTCAACCGTACCTAACATGAATTTCACTTTGGCAGCAGAACGTTGTCCTGACTGAATAAATGAACTAAGGGCCAGGCCCAGAATAATGAGTCCTAAAAACCGCGTAATTCTCATGACATTGTCTCTCCGTTTATTAAAGGGAGTCTTAACTTCTTATCGTCCTGACTTTATTCAGACTTTAAAATTAAGATATCGGAACCTGAGTAAATTTACGGTTGTAAAAGTAAATTTCAAGAAATTTGCTTTTGTGTTTTTAGCGGCCTTTTTAAATAGTTGTTTACATCTCCAATTAAGCAGTAAAAATCACAATTGGAATTTACCGCTGAAACGCACCCTAAATCTAATGCAGCATAGCCGCAACCAAAAAAAGCTCCAGGGAAGATGATTTTGATATTAAATTACCAATAACAATTTTTACATACCACTTCCCTGGAGGTGCTTATGAAGAAATTTAAGAAAAAATTTGAACAAAACATAGTAGAAATTTATTCATGTTTTGACAGAGTATTGTTTAAAGGTCATCTTCCTATTTCAGGCGCAGCCCGCATGTCT
>JAGHBR010000194.1 GCA_021160885.1 Caldisericaceae bacterium | reverse complement strand
GTTCTTCTCTTTATTAATGAATGGAAGGAAATCTTGTTTGAACAATTTTGCAATAAAATTCATAGTTCATCCTAAAAAACGCATAAATGCTATTTTTTAAATTGATATGGATAGAAATATAAAATGGTGTAACCTTTATTAGCCATTTCACTTATGGTGTAATAACCATCCAAATCTGGTGAAAAGCAAATGGCCTCTCCCTGCGGTTCGGTCATGTAATTTAAAAAGTGGGGAAAATTCTTTAATGCGTTTTTAATGGATTGTCCATCATCTCGTGACCAGTAGAAAATCTGTTCGTAATTTTTTAGTAGGATATGGCGCCCGTCGATTGAAATATCACCGGCCGTCACTTGAGTAACAGGCAATTTTAATTGAAATGCTGCAGTAAGGATTTCTTTTGTTGTCTGAGGAAAGGCAAGCCTGTACACGCCAACCTGATTTTCTCTTTTACTTACGATGTACAGATCGCCTGTTAACGGATCGGACATCAATGTTTCGGCATCCCGTGAACCATCGGGAAAGCGAAAATGAATGGCGTCCACTGCCATTTCAATTAACACGGCGCCGGTCTTTACTGAACTTAAATCACGCTCCATAATTCGATAAATGGTTTTAATGTCTCTTTTTGCCTGGTTATCGCCAATGTCGCCAATGTAAATGTAAGAAGAATCCTGCTCAGGGCCTGGACCAATGGCAATATCTTCCCAGTCCTGTGCCTCAATACCCGGCATTTGGATGGTACACAAAAGCTGGCCATCTTCAGAAATAGCAAAAATTTGTGCTTTGTCGCCACTGTCATTATGAACCCAAAATACGTTTTTGTTTTTTCTGCTGGCTGCAATTCCGGAAATTTCATTTAACTTTTGGTCGGTGAATTTAGCTTTTGCCTGCGGTGAATTGCCAGATGTTTTATCGGCTGCCAGGCTCCGTCCGTCTGTTCGGCAGCTAACAATCAAGGCGCTAAGAAGAATAACTACGATTATTGTAAAACGCATGATGTTCCTCATTTTTAAGTTAGTTGACCTCCTTATTAAATTTTTTCCGTAAAAAAATATCCTGTTGGAATTTGATTTTAATTTGGTAATTTTAATAACAGTTTGCCAATTTTTTTGTCACTAGCTTAAAGCAGCCGAGTCCCGCCTGAATAGGTAGCCAGTAAAATACGCTTTTTATTCAAAAAATGTTGAATTTTGAGTGTTGAATTGTGAATGATCTTCCTTAGTAGTTTTCAGGCTACTGGATAATTCAACAATGAAAGCATTCAACTAAATGATCCATATAGCAATTAGTTTTTTCACTGAATAGAACAATGCATTATTTATCTATCCGATTTGTAACAGATGCCAATTCTATTAAATTTGAAATCAATTCATCCAATAAAGGAGAAAGGACCTTTGACAGAGAAGAGTGCACCCGGCCATATCGTTTGAGTTTTTTTGGCCGTTCATCTTCAAGTACCGTCCAAAAATAAGTAGCGGTATTATTTAACACACTGTTCAGCGTCAGCGTTTTTTCTTTTAAATCAAAACAGCGTTTAAATTCCTTCAAATCATTTCGAATTTTGAGCAGCAAAGTTTGTAATTCCTTAATTTTCCCATTATTAAGATCGACTTCCAGATTAAAAAGAATTCCATGATAGGAACCATGAGACAGCAGCAGTTCGATAAAGTGTATTCTTTCTTCTAATAGACGCAGGGAAGTGCTTAGTGATCTTTTTTGTGCTTCGTTTAATAGCATTGACTTTTTGTTGTCCATTAGATGCCTCTATTGAGTTAATAGATTCCAGACTTGTTCAATTGCCTTGGATTCTTCCTCGGTGATTTTTTCCTCTTTAAAACGGTAATCATTCTTCCTGATAAACTCTGATAAAAATTGGAGCAATCGTTTCATTTTCTCCTTTTGCCAGTTTAATAAAAAATTTTTGTCCTTTTTGTTGGTTATTGCGGCAAAGATTAAATTAAAATGTTTTAAACAAAGACCTTTGCTAATTTGGAGCTCCTTTGTAAAGTTCTGTAAAGGAAGAGAACTGATAAAATCTTCAATCAGGTATTTTTCAGTTAGTTCCTGATGTTCGCATAAAAAACATTTACGGAAGCTTAAATTAAAATTTTGATCCAGGGCTTTTTGTAATAAATCTCTGGCCAGGAGGGCCAAGCCTAATTTGTCAGCTTGCTGAAACATGAGTTGACTGTGTATGGGACATAATCCACCTGAGGATTCGAATTTATGTCGTATGGTAGGATCATTTACGGATTCATAAAAAATATCTTCAATAAATTTCTTTTGTACATGTAAAAGCGCATAACAGACCGGACATTCATCTGAGTGCAGACTATCAATTAGTTGCCAATATGATTTTTTGCCTGAGTCCGGATTATTTTGCCTGACCTTATTTTTGCGCTTTTGGGCCTTAAACTTAGATATTAATTTCTTCATTTAATCGTTCTGCAATTATTTTCTACCAGTTTTTGTTTTTTTCAAATACCTCCGAAGGGAATTCCGGATATAGTTCAAATTCTTTTAATATTTGGTTCTGAAACTTGTATTGAAGGTAGATCATACCATTTTTGCAAGAAAAGTTTAAGGTTGAAGACAAAACAACCGGATGAAAAACAACAAAACTATCGGCAAAAGTTAAATGGTCTTTGTCTAATGGCGCTTCTTCGATTTTAAGAAATAAAGCCCCTCCTGATGTTAACCAGAGGTCTTTTTTATGGGATAAAATCTTGTCCTTCCTTCTTTTCCTTTTTATAACAGCAGGCAAACTTAAATGTGAAAAGAGTTCAGGAAAATCCATTTCTTTAGTTATTTTTTGAGGAATTGTTTCTCCCATCATGGATTGATGCCAAAAACGAATGATATCTAAAAAATCGTTTTTAATGTAAGAATTAAAAAGAAAATCGATTTCTTTACTTTCATATTGTTTGCCAAAATAATGAATTCTGAACCAGCCATGTAAAAGAGCATGACCTGTTTCTATGGCTAATATGGACTTTAAAGGAATTTTTTTTGAAACAGGAGCTTTTTCATTATGCCAATCCATTGTGACAAATATTGAATCATTGTTTAATAAAATGGCCATGGAGGCGTGGTAATTTTTATGCCCCCAGATCCCATCCCCTCCAGGCCAGCGTGGACTATAAATTAATTTGTTAATTGTTTGTCCTCCTGAAAATAAACCTTTCATGAGTTGTTGATGTCTTCCGGGTAAATGATCAAGGTCAGTCGCCGTAAAAGCTCTTGGTTCTTTGCCTGAGGAATGATACATTTATTGAACCTCTGATTTTTGCCAATTAATAATTAAGAGGATTTATTTGCAGTTTAAATTTCATCATAGGTAATATCGTCTTTCAATTTCAAAAAGTCTTTACGCATGTGATCATGAATATCTTTACTGTACAGGACTCTCACCTCAATAGTTTCATTTAGTGAAGGACATTTTTTACATAAAGGAAGTGGGCCCTGCTTTTTTGATTCCCGTTCGAGATGTGCTACAAATTCATTTTTGTTAAGAAAGATACGATTACACACCCTGCAACGGTATTGCACGCCAGTCAGTTGCTCTATGGCGAAAGGAATGTTTTTATATTTTCTGAAACGAGCTTTGATTTTGGGCATGATCAATTCCTGTAGCTGGAACGTTTAATTTGCTTGATTCCAAAACGCTTTCAGATTTTCGATTTCTTTCTGAATTGTATTCAAAAAGGCGAGATGTTTCTTTTGTTCTTGCATAGCCATTTCCAGCTCTTTTTCTCCAAGTTTTTTCTGGTTCAGATATTTTTCCATAAGTTCTGAAATGGTTTTAAAAATTTTTTCAAGGGTTTGTCTGAATTCATAAAGATATTCCCGGTTGCTATCTTGCAAACGGTATAAAAAATCAGAGCGCAAACGACCACATTGGCGATCGAGTTTTTCTTTAATCCATTGCTTTACTTTTCGATGATAAACCAAACGGGAAAATTTATCCGGCAGTAGCATCCAGATTCCTTTTTCTAAATAGTCCAAGGTTGTAACTACTTCCCAGGTTTTGTAGTAAAACTGACTTTCAAATCGCCAGCTTTCCTGCGGAAGACTACTGATTTTTGTAAGTCCCAGAAGTTGAGCAGAGTATTTGTAAATATCATTAATTATTTCGTTGACTTCCTTATTGATTTGCATGATTTCTGTCAGATAGGATTCTTTGATTTGTTTTTCTGCTTGCAGGCGAAAAGGCTCAAACTGATTAACAATTTCATTATTTAGCAATTGTTCTCCCTTACGCGTAATATCTGCTTTAGTCAGCTGGCGGTTGTTTATCACTTGCGACTGCATTTTTTCGAGTATCTTTTGTTGCGCTTCTTTTAGGAAATTTTCAGCCATAGTATCAAACATTTCTACCAGGCGTTTTTTTAATCCATCCAATAAATAAGAAAGATTTTGTTGACGATGCTCCATTTGCCGGCTGTAATTTTTAAATTGTTCAATATTTTGTTGTAGATTTTCCACCGAGAGTTGTTGTGCTTTCTGTTCCATCAGTATAAAATTTTCCATCTGCCGCACAAGGCGTAATAGGCGATCGCAGTTGGAAAGTATAACCAGGCGCCCTCGATGGTTCATTAAAAAATTTTGCAAACTGGTTTGCAATTGGTCTAATCCGCTTTCTGCGAGTAGCTGTTGGTCGTTTTGCTGTTTGGCCTTGAGTGCGTTCAATGCTGAAATGGGCCAAATTGTTGGGGCTTGTCCGGTTAATTTTTCGATGATTTGCCGGTTGAACTGAAGCACTTTTTCAAGTGAAGCCGGCTGTAAATAATCTTTTTTGTTTAGTACAAAGAAGATTTGGGGAATGAATGGCAGAATCAGTTTCAGAAAATTCTGTTCCAGCTCTGTTAAGGGAGGATCGGCAGAAAAGAGAAAAAGGGCAGCATCTACATTGGGAATGTACTCACGCGTTAAACGTGTGTTATGTTGATGAATGGAGCCCACGCCAGGAGTGTCCACCAGGATCAGGCCTTCTTTTAAAAAATGTGAGGAGTGGTAAACAATGACCTTGTCCACTTTCTTGGCATTGTTCGGATTTTGTTCTTCGGAAACAAAGGCGGTCAGTTGTTCAACTTCAATTTCAACAGATTTGCCATTTTCAAACAGGATTTGCGCTTTTTTCTGTGGGCCAAAAATAATTTCTGTGATCACTGCCGTAACCGGAATGACGTCCATCGGTAAAATAGGTTCAGACAACAAGGCATTCAAAAAAGTAGATTTACCGCGCTTAAATTGTCCCAATACAACCAACCTGAAGCGATTTTGCTCGAGATTGGCCATAATTTTTTGTAAGGTTTCGCTGTAATGTTGAGCTATGGGATGACCATGTAATTTTTTTGTTAATGCGATTAATCGATTACGATGATCATGAAAGACTTCAATGAGATTAGAATCAGTTGGTTGTGGTGTTTTATCGGATGGCATTTAAACACTCCTACTCAATTTTATTCCAATTAAGTAGGAGTCATCAGCCTTTGAAGGCGATTAACGGTGAACTCCATCACCACATAAAATTTATTTCAAAAATGCACAAGAAGCAAAAAGATTTTAGGCTGAGAGATGGAAGTTTTTCGTTAAAAGCCAAGTAAACTACCAATCTGATAAACTAAAAAACTGCTGATCCAGGCCAGACTTAAGCCTAAACCAATGGTAAAGCCCGTGATCTTCCATGACTGTGATTCTGCCCGAATGGCCGCAATGGTCGCCACGCAAGGCGTGTAGAGCAGTGTAAATACCATAAAGCTGATGCCCTGCAGAGGCGTAACCTGTGCTGCAATCTGCCGCACCGGATCCCCGGCATAAACAATGGCCAATGAGCCAATAACGATTTCTTTAGCGATAAAGCCAAAAAGCAGAGCAATAATTTGTTGCCACTCAATGCCCAGCGGATGAAAGATTGGTTTAACAGCCTTGCCGATTTGCACAGCCCAGGTTTGTCCAATACCGGTTGTAGCGCCCGGCGGCAGGTTGGTTAACAGCCAGACGGCAATAACGCCTAAAACGATCATGGTGGAGGCACGATTCAAAAAGGCTTTCATTTCTTCCCAGGCGCGCAAAGCCACGGTCTTTACAGTGGGTAGACGGTAGGGAGGAATTTCCATGATGAACGGTTCCGGTTCACCGGCAAAATGAACTTTCTTTAAAAACAGACCAATCAAAATGACCATTAGAAAGCTGAACAGATAAAAACCGAAAATAATCCAGGGCGCCACCGTAGGGGCAAACAAAATGCCAGATACAAACAAAAAGACCTGTAAGCGGGCGCTACACAGAGTAAAGGGAATAACGAGCATGGTAATGATGCGATTGTGCTGACTGGAAAGAATACGTGTACCCATTACGGCGGGCACATTGCACCCATAACCCAACAACACATTAATAAAGGCTTTACCGTCCAGTCCGATCACGTGCATTAG
The DNA here is from genome assembly GCA_021160885.1 of Caldisericaceae bacterium. Classification (GTDB taxonomy): domain Bacteria; phylum Calditrichota; class Calditrichia; order Calditrichales; family Calditrichaceae; genus Caldithrix. The sequence continues at coordinate 1,696 of JAGHBR010000194.1, read as the reverse complement.
ATGATCCAGCAAAAAAGCAGCCCGCGCCATGTACCCACTGTCTTCTATCAGAGACATGAAAATAAAAAACAGGGCAATAATCGGGAAAAAGGCAATTACAACGCCAACGCCTTCAATAACCCCATCGATGATCATGCGGCTTAAAAAGTCGGGCATGGTCTGAAAAATCGTGGATACACGTAAAAAATCTTGCAATGCTGCAAAGCCATTGCCAATCAAATCTTGCAATGGGGTCCCCAGGGCATAGATGCCCTGAAACAAAATAAAAATGATTCCTAAAAAGATTGGAATGCCAAGGTATTTATGAAGAAAAATACTGTCTAATTTTTTGGTCACCTCATCGCTGGCGGTGACAGCCGCAGTGGTGGTTTCTAACATTAGGCCTTTTACCGAATTGAAACGGCATTGCGCACAGGCAGTCGGGATGCTCATGCCCAGGTTTTTTTCAATTTTGAGACGAGCCTGTTTTACCTTTTCCTGCAATTGCGCATCCTGCCCATTTCCCCGGTTGCTTATTTTTACTGGTTCTAAATCATCGAGTAGTCGTTCAGCTACAAAAACCTCATTGAGTCTGGAGGAAGGTTGAATTTGTTTGATTTCATGTGCAATGGATTGAACCGCTTCTTGTAAAGGAATGGGGCAGGAAATTTGCGGCGGACGCTGCTTAAGTTCTCCTTTGACCATTTTTATAAGCGTATTGGTCAAATGCCCAAGTCCTTCGCCGGTGCGGGCGATGATAGGCGCTACCGGTACCCCCAAATGTTCTGAGAGGGCCCTGATATCAATTTTAATGCCCAACCGACGCGCTTCATCCATCATGTTGACCGCCACGACCATGGGAATACCACTTTGCGCCAATTGCAGAGTGAGACCCAGGCTGCGGTATAGATTGCGCGCATCAACAATGTTGATTAAAACATCCGGTGGTGTCTCCATGATGAATTTACGGACGATTTTTTCTTCCAATGTGGTGGGCGTTAAAGAATAGCTGCCGGGCAAATCAATTAATTCAAATTCATAGCCGTTAATGTTAAATTTACCGGTCTTTTTTTCCACCGAAACACCAGGCCAGTTGCCCACGGCCTGATGAGCTCCGGTCAATGCGTTAAATAATGTAGATTTGCCCGTATTGGGAATGGAAATAATGGCTGCGGTAATTTTTTGCTTTTCAGGCATAGTTAACTTTCAACTGGCTCCAGAATAATTTTCTCTGCTTCACCTCGTCCAACACGCACCTTATGACCATCTTTTTTTATTAATTGGTAACCGTCATTGAAGGCTACTTTGATGATGTCTGAAATTTTTAAGTTACGGGCCTTCATTTTTTCCCAAAATCCACGGCCACCTAAAAAATTGCGAATGCGATATGATTTTGTAATATCTTTTACGGCACTTAAGGGCAAGGCTACTATTTTGCAATCCAGCGCTTTTAGTTCGTTGGCTCGCAAAGCAATGCTTTCGCCCTGATCGATTAAAACTTCAACGGTTTTTCCTAACGGCCCGACACGTAAAATGCGAATGTTTGAACCTGGTAATACACCCATCTGAATCATGCGCTGTGAAACAAGTGAGCGGTCATCCAATGAATTAATTATATATTCTGTATTCGGTTCCAAAATCAACTCTTCCACTGGTTAAATTCCCTTTAACCTATTTTTAATTGTAAATGTTATTATAATTTAACAATAGTTATAGC
>JAGHBR010000079.1 GCA_021160885.1 Caldisericaceae bacterium | reverse complement strand
TTCTATTATACCTGTTTCTCTTTCAGGTAGTCGATTTTTTAAATTATCTGCGCCGCGAATAATTACTTGTATTTCACTGGAACTATTACCACCGAGAACCGAACGATCTTGTACCAGAACTGTTTTTGCGCCATTTCGGGCAGCAGACACCGCCGCACATATGCCCGCTAAACCACCGCCTATCACGGCAACTTCATATTCCACTGTCTTCTTTCTTTGTGGAATCTGTTTACCTTCATGTCTCATTTGTTGCCATTGATCTGATCTTCTATCTGTTACAATATCAGCTTTAGCGGAAGAATTACCAGTAAGAGCACCCGCTACCAGAGCAGAAGTTGCACCTGCTTTTAGGAAATCTCTTCGTTTCATTCCCTTTCCCTTTAACATTTAAAAATCATCAATCTTAAAAATCCCACAAATTTCAATCCTAATGGGGAGTATCATCTTTTGACCAAAGGTATACAACGAATATCCACTATTTCAAGCTCAAGATTAATTGTTGTTGTATTCTGTTTTAACTTCTAACAGTAACACACCATTTGATTTTAATTCAAAATTTGAACCTAACACTCTGCCTGTTAACATATCTGTACAAATCGCGTTAGCGCCATTTCGAATACCTACTTTAAGTCTGGCCGTCTTTTTCCCAAGATTGACTATGTTCATTAAAAAACCTTCTCCATTCGGATTTTTCACAACACGCCATGTACAGGTTTTAAAGTTTTGTCCACTAAACTCCTCAAGAATGACTTCCGGTAACTTCTTAGAAATTAAGGATAAGGCTTTCTTTTTCAATTCAGAAATTTGAATAGGCTCCTCAATTTTGATTAATGTACCATTACTCTGCCTGAGTTGTTTTTCCCTTAGATGTCCATATTCATTCTTCTTTAGACTTTGGTTATCTATAAGGACAGTACCTCCAGAATTTAAATAGGACTGAAGCGCTTTAAATTCAGCTTCGGTCACGAAATCTGTATTATAAACGATGATCAAATCCCAATTATTGTTATCCTGCTTTTTGATTATTCTTTCCGTTGCAAAACCTAATGGAAATCCTTCAAAATACATTGATTCATACAGTTTAGTTAATTCGGTCATGTAATGATGTTTGTTAATAGCTGATGTTTCTGAATAAAAAATGCGAACTGGTCTTCTTTGTTGGCGTAAAGCAATAATTTCTTCCGAAAAACTATTCAGATCCATCATGACTTGGGTAATTTCATTAACTGTTTGAGGTTGCATATTAGCAGAACCGGCATAAGAGCCTGCCAAAGCAGGATCAAAGAAATTCAGATCGCCTTCCAGTCTATCTTCTGGAGAACCATCTGGATCCCGAGCCCAGAACCAGGTCAGGCCAGCATCCATCCCTTGCAAGGTTGCCAACCAATAACAACTCCTGACGTAATCTGGAGAAGTGTTTAAATCTCTCCAACGCGAAGTCGATATAAAATGAACTTCAGAATTCACATGAATTTTATCAGGAGCTACCGACTCTAAAAAATCGTAAGAAAAACTTAATTCTTGCCAAAAATAAGAATATTTTTCTTCCCACGCTTCAGGTTTATTTGTTACAATGTTTCTTCCTCCTCTTGTTTGGGCATCATCCCCAATCATGGTTGTTAGTTCTGTTAAGGCTTCGAAATCAATGCCATGGGAACGGGAATTTACTGTGAATAATCTAGGCATAATCTTGATATGAGTGTTGGCATGGGGGTTAACGTTCTTCAATTCTTGTTGTAAAAATGAAAACCAATCAATTGTTCTATCCATATTAAAACGACACCAATCGTACCAGATCGGCGTACCTCTGGTGGATTTAGGAAAAGGAATTTTAATCACTACCTTACTAAAATCGTTAAATTGGCTTTGCCAGTTATAGTTTAAACTATCAATATTATTATCATACTTCTTGGCCAGCCAATTTCTAAATTTATTTAAGGTGTAAGAAGAGATTGAATTCATTTCTTTAAATCTATGCGTCCAATGCCCTTCGACTGAGAACCAATGAGGCTCATTAGAAAAAATGAAGCCTAACTGAATATATTTTTTACCTTTTGTCATCTGGGCCACTTTTCTAATAATCTGGCTCCAGACGTCTCTCATCAATGGATTGTCAATATCAAAACCTGTAAAGAGTGATCTGCCTTTTGTGACTTCTGGCTCTTCTTCAAGTATCCATTCTGGCACACCTGAATTCCAAAACAATAAAAAGCCGATATTTATGTTGGGAATCTCTCGAATTAATTCTAATTTCCCCTCATCAAAGGTTCTATCTTTTTTAAGTAAAAATGGATTAACCGCTCTATCCTGATCAACCTTGTACAATCGACTTCCGCCATGATAAATCGCCCCGAGATAATCATTGTACACACTAGAATCTGTTAGAGGGATGCCCACTGATTTGGAAAAATAATCATATAAGAAAACAGGTCTACCATTACATAAAAACATATTATCACCGACGTCTATGTTTCCCCAATCCAGCTCAGGTACTGGCCTTCTTTTGATGCTTCCATTTATTACTTTTTTCAACGTCTCTATCCCTTTATCCAGCATATCAATTACTTTTTGCCTTTCGAAATCAGGAAGTTCTTCTGCATATTTAGCTTTATTCTCACGATAAGGTAAATAAGCGCCAAATAAGCGTTCAATGGTTCCTTTGTGAGCTGCATCCCAATCCGCAAATTTTATAAATTCTTTTGAGAACCATAATAACGCTTCTTCTCTGGTTATATCGATTGATTTACTTCTCGCTTCGTGCATTAACTTTTCAAGCGTGTTGATTTTCGCTAAAGCAATATTTTTAAGCTGCGTCCATCCAGTATTTGTCAGAAGGAGAAGAATTAAAG
>JAGHBR010000096.1 GCA_021160885.1 Caldisericaceae bacterium | reverse complement strand
GGGCAAGGAGGTGGGCGATTTAAGTACACTGGAAGATTAAGCTTTATTCAAAGCAAAATCAGCCGTGGAGAAAGTATTCTCTCCACGGCTTTTTTTATTCCATTACCTATTCTGCAAACCTTTGCGTTTTCTTCGAGAAACCAATTCATTAATCATCAATGTAATTAAGTGGTCAGATTTTAGTAGCGGCCAGGTTGGTGAGCTGGTTCAATCCTTAATCTTATTCAGCAGGTAGTCCACGATTTCCCGCGTACCCACGCCTTCAGCTTCGGCGCTGTAAGAGGTAACCAGGCGGTGACGTAACACCGGTAATGCAATCTGACGCACATCTTCGATTTCCGGAGTAAATCGATTGTGCAACAACGCGCGGACTTTGGCCCCAAGAATCAAATACTGCGAAGCGCGCGGGCCTGCGCCCCAGCGAATCCATTCGTTAATTTTTTCATCGGCTCCGTCGCCCGGCCTGCTTAAATTAACCAGTTTGACGGCAAATTCGACTACATTGTCAGCCACCGGCACTTTGCGCACCAGCTTCTGAAATTCTAGAATGTCTTGTTTGTGCACCACCGGCTGCAATGCCTGCAGGTCTTCTACCGTTGTGCGTTTTACGATTTCCACCTCCTGATCAAACGTAGGGTAATCCAGCCACAGGCTGAACATGAAACGATCCAACTGCGCTTCAGGCAATGGGTAAGTTCCTTCCTGCTCAATGGGATTTTGAGTGGCCAGTACAAAAAAAGGTAAATCGAGTTCAAAGGTTTGTCCGGCAGCCGTAACGCGATATTCCTGCATGGCCTCCAGCAAAGCCGATTGCGTTTTTGGCGGCGTCCGGTTAATTTCATCGGCTAACACAATGTTGGCAAACACCGGGCCCTTGATGAATTTAAAGGTCTTTTGACCGGTGCTTTTGTCTTCTTCTAAAATTTCCGTACCGGTAATGTCCGAAGGCATCAAATCCGGCGTAAACTGAATACGCGAAAATTTTAAATCTAAAATATCGCCCAGTGTTTTAATCAATAATGTCTTGGCCAATCCCGGTACGCCAATTAGCAAACAGTGCCCGCGGGCAAACAATGCAATCAGTAGTTGCTCAATAATGTCGTCTTGCCCAACAATTACGCGCGCCAATTCTTTTTTAATAGTTTGAAAAGCATTGGCAATAGCTTCGGCTCTTTCGATGTCTTTTCCCATATTTTTCCCTGTTGTTATTCCCTGCTCAATTCAGTAAATTGCAAACACTGGTTGAGTTTACAGAACAAGGCGATTAAAAGCAAGGGGAAGCTTTAGTGCGCATCGACTGGGTGGATGCTTTTAGTTGAATGGTTTAATGTCTGTCCGGCGGCCATTGGTCTTGTGGAGATCGGTGGCTAAAAAAACTCGTTACACACAAGAATTGAAAAGATTGCATTACACAGGGAGATAATGAAGAACATTTTAGATTTAAACATAAACGAATTGCAAAACTACTTTGAACAATCGGGTGAGCCAAAATTTCGCGTTCAGCAAATTTACCAAGGCATTTACCAGAAAGGTTACACAAATTTTGACCAGTTCACCAACCTTTCCAAAAAACTACGTCAGCAGCTGGCCGCAGATTTTGTTTTACGCTCTTTTCAGGAACTGGAACGCATTACTTCACCGTTAGACGGCACTACCAAATTTTTGTGGCAACTTACCGACGGGATGAAAATTGAGAGCGTCATTATTTACGAAAAAAAACGCGTTACTTTTTGCATCTCTTCGCAGGTTGGCTGCGCTTTAGATTGCAAGTTCTGCGCCACCGGCAAAATGGGCTGGCTGCGCGACCTTACCGTTGGCGAAATTGTGGAACAGGTGCTACAAATGAAAGAACTGGCCGAACGGCCGCCAACCAACATCGTGTTTATGGGCATGGGCGAACCGATGCTCAATTACGATAATGTAATGCAAGCCGCCGATATTTTAGCCGACGAAGCCGGACTGAATTTCAGCCGGAAAAAGATTACCATCTCCACCAGCGGCGTCCTTCCTGGCATTAAACGCATGGCAGATGAACAGCGACCTTTCAGGCTGGCAATCTCCTTAAATGCCGCCGATCAGCAAAAACGTCTGCAGGTGATGCCCATCGCCAAAAAATACCCATTGGAACAACTTTTTGAAGCAGCCCGTTACTACTATCAAAAAACACGCAAACGCATCACGTTTGAATATGTGCTGATCGCCGGCTTTAATGATTCGTTGCAGGATGCGCGAAACCTGGTAGCCCTTTCGCGTAAGGTGCCCTGTAAAATCAACGTCATTCCCGTCAATTCCATTGACGAAAATTTTCCGGCGCCCTCCCAAGAATCCGTGGCTCGTTTTGAAGAAGCGATTCAGGAAAGCGTTTACGCAGTGACCATCCGCAACCGCAAAGGATGGGATGTTCAGGCTGCCTGCGGCATGTTGTATGCTGAAAATGAGAAAAAACAGCTTAAACTCAAAACGGATAAACTCTGAAAAATGGATTTACTCTTAGTCTTTTTTCTGATTATTGTCCTGCTCTATTTTACCATTTTACACTTTACTTTCTGGGGGCTTAAAAAACTACCATTAAAAGAAAAAACTGATTTCCCGCAAATTTCAGTGGTCATTGCCGCTCACAACGAAGCCAGACGCATCGGGCCGACCTTGCAGTCTCTGGAAAAACTGGACTACCCCAAAGAAAAATATGAAATCATCTTTGTGGATGATAATTCAACCGATGAAACAGCCGCCATCATTGAAAGTTACTGTCAAAAGCACGACAACTGGCGGCTCATACGGCTTAATTCCCACGATGGATTTTTAAGCGGCAAAAAACGCGCTTTAAAGGAGGGCATTGCCCAGTCAAAAGGCGAAATCATTTTCACCACCGATGCCGATTGTACGGTTCAACCACACTGGCTGACCTACATGAGCGCCTATTTTCATGAAGATGTGGTCATGGTGTTGGGCTATTCCCCACTAAAACGCTTTAAAGGCTGGATGAGCCATATTTTGCAATTTGACAATCTCTTTTCTGCAATTGTAGCCGCCGCGCCAACTACCTGGGGACTAACCTTAACCAGTGTGGGCCGCAATATGGCCTATCGTAAATCCGCCTACCAGGCCGTTGGCGGCTACGAAGCGCTAAAACAGCATCGCAGCGGCGACGATGTTTACCTGACCGAACAGTTCAACCGCAAAGCCAAAGGTAAAATCGTCTTTTGCCGCCATCCCAAAACCTTTGTCCAGACTCTGCCAGTTACTGACTTTAAAATCTTCTGGCATCAGCAAATTCGTAAAAACAGTAAGACCTTGCGCAAAAGTGTCTTTAACACCCTGTTTTCCATCCTGGCTTTTGGAATTTACACCTATTTGTGGATTTTCCCACTTTTTAAACCTCAATATTTCTCCCTTTGGCTGGTGATTATTTTACTGAAACTGATTTTGGAATTTGTAACATTAAGCCTGGCAGCTAAAATTTTCCAGAAGCAATGGCTTATTCCCTATTTCCCCTTGTTTCAGCTGTTTTACCCCTTGTACATCAGCTTTTTTACCTTGTTGGGCACCTTCCAGCTGTATCAATGGAAAAGATGAGCCAAATTTAGTAAATTGACCGCATCAGAAGAATTAAAAGGTTGACTGGTTGAATGGTTAATCAATTGAATGGATAAATAATTCAATAGAAATAATTCGGTATGTTTCGGTGGCTTAATAAACACTTTGGTGGTTCGATGAAAGATGTAATTAAACAAAAACTTGCTTTTGTTGTTAAATACCTGACCGGGCTGGCCTTATTAATATGGATTCTCTCACGCATCAACCGCCAGCAAATGCTCGATACTCTACTGCAAATCACCCCCTCTACTTTTTTGATTCTTTTGGCCTTAACCGTTCTTAATTTAGTCAACCAATATTTACGCTGGAGATATCTGATTGAACAACAATCGGCTGATTTTAGTCATAATGATTTAATTCCCTCTTTTTTCGCGGGATTCACCTTCCGGTTGATTTTACCTGGCGGGCACGCTGAAATTAGTAAAATTTTTATG
>JAGHBR010000094.1 GCA_021160885.1 Caldisericaceae bacterium | reverse complement strand
TTGTTTTTTAAGGACTTAACGCACTTTCCTGTTCAAGATGGGTTAAGTCCCCCTCTCTTTAATAAAGAGAGGGGGAAACAGGGGGGGAGTTTCTTAATAAAAATTATTATTTCAAAGCTTTCCTTTTTGTTTTCTTTGGCCCCTTCCGGGGCTCATATTGTTCTAAAGCAAAACAATAACCTTTGCCCACCAATAAATTGGTGGACAAAAGTATTTTTAGACATATCGGGATAATTTAAGAGAAGTTAGATGCAAAGAAACAAACTTAAAATTTATCTTTCTCCACATTCCATTTTAACACATCTTATTAATTTTCCTTTTTAAACCTTTTCAGTTTTCCCTTCCATAATCTCCTGTACATCTTTAGCATCAATGTTTTCTTTTTCCAATAATCTCTGGGCCATGGCTTCCAATTTGTCACGGTTTTTTTCCAACAACTCTAAATCCTCTTTGTAGCACTGATCAATGATTTCCAATACTTCCTCGTCGATCATCTGCTCTATTTTTTCGGAATGTGGAGTCAAATCGGGCCCCTGACCTAAAAATTGTCCGGCCGTGTTTTGCACCAGCGAAAGATTGGGCAACCGCTTGCTCATACCATAAACAACGATCATGCTACGTGCGATTTTGGTAGCCCGCTCTAAGTCATTGGAGGCACCGGTGGAAATTTCACCAAAAATAATTTGTTCAGCAGCACGGCCACCTAAAAGCCCTTTAATTTTACCCATCAATTCCTTGCGAGACATTAAGAATCGATCTTCAGTTGGCGTTTGCAGCGTATAACCCAGGGCGCCCAGACCACGCGGCACAATGGACACTTTTTGCACCCGTTCAGCGCCAGGCGTCAAATAACCGACGATGGCATGGCCCGACTCATGAAAGGCCACAATTTTGCGTTCATGTTCGTTAATCACACGATTTTTCTTTTCCAGACCAGCCACCACGCGTTCGAAAGCTTCATGAAAATCTTCCATGGTAATTTTGTCTTTTCCCTTACGCGAAGCCATTAAGGCAGCTTCGTTACACAGGTTGGCCAGGTCAGCGCCTACAAAGCCGGTTGTCATAGCCGCAATCTGTTCTAAGTCAACATCATCGCCCAAAATCAAATTGCGCGTGTGCACCTTTAAAATATCAACGCGACCTTTAAAATCAGGACGATCCACCAGAATCTGCCGGTCAAAACGACCGGGCCGCAGCAAGGCGGGATCAAGAATTTCCGGCCGGTTGGTAGCGCCCATAATCACAATACCCGATTTTGGATCAAAGCCATCCATTTCGATCAACAACTGGTTCAAGGTATTTTCCCGTTCATCATAACCACCGCTAATGGCCACTTTACCGGAACGGCTTTTACCAATGGCGTCCAATTCATCAATAAAGATAATACACGGGGCTTTGGCTTTGGCCTCATTGAACAGGTCTCGTACGCGGGCGGCGCCTACCCCTACAAACATTTCAACAAAATCCGAACCGCTCATGCTAAAGAAAGGCACGCCGGCCTCACCGGCCACAGCACGGGCCAGCAAAGTTTTACCTGTGCCTGGAGGTCCGACCAGCAAAATGCCTTTAGGTAACCGGGCGCCAAGACGCGTATACTTTTCCGGCTCTTTTAAGAAATTTACTACTTCCTTCACCTCTTCCACCGCCTCATCAATACCGGCTACGTCTTTAAAAGTGACGCGCTTTTCCGGATCAAACTCATATATCTTAGCCCGGCTTTTGCCAATATTCAACACGCCAGGTCCTTTACCCATTTTGCTGAAAGCGTACCCCCAGATTAAGAACAGAATTCCAAAAGGAATAATCCAGTTTAAAAGGAAATTAGTAAACCAGTCGCTGGTAAGTTTTCCACGGTAATCTACTCCAGCGGCCTGCAGATCCTGGATTAGATTTTTATCTTCTACACGGATGACAATAAATTGGCGTTTAACCTGTTTTTCATATTCTTTAGCGTATTTTTCTAAATTCAAATGCCAGGGGGTATGTTTTAAGGCAGGTTTAAATTCGCCATTTTTAACGACTTTGGTACTGTCGTTGCTTTTTAATAAGCCGTAAATTTTATCCTTAGTTAAAACTACGCTTTCAATTTTACCCTCAGACAGATAGTCACGGAACTGTTTGTAGGAAATTTCCTGCACTTTAGGGCCAGAAAAGAACAGTAAATCAAAAAACAAAATGAGAAGGACTATCAACAAGTAGTACCAGATTGAAAATTTAACACGTTTTTCCATTACTACCTCCCTGATGGTCAAAATAAATTCTTTTTATTTTAGCAAATTTAGGCGAAAAATCAAAACTTTTCGTTATATTGGTTGCGGAAAAGGTAAAAGAGTTACAAAAAGGAATGGAATATCAGAGTTAAAAAATTAAGGGACCAATCAAGAATAGAATCAGTCCCTTAACTCTTATACTCTTACACTTTTTTCACCATCTAATTAATGATGAGGCCCAGGTAAACCCGCTGCCAAAGGAAGCCAGGCAAATTAAGTTGCCTTCTTTAATTAATCCTTGCTCCAGGGCTTCGCTCATGGCAATGGGAATGGAAGCCGCTGTGGTATTGCCATACTTGTGAATGTTAGAAAAGACCTTTTCTTTTGGCAAACCAAGGCGCATCTGCACGGCTTCTGTAATACGCTGATTCGCCTGATGCGGAATGACCAGATCAACATTTTCAATTTTTTCACCCGCAGCTTCCAGAGCTTCCAAAATAACTTCGGGAAAGCGTGTTACAGCATGCTTAAATACATAACGCCCATTCATTTTAGGATAAACTTTTCCTGACTTTAATATTTCTTCCGAGACGTATGGTCGATATCGAGAACCAGGAGATTCGACCCAGAGTTCGCGAGCAAAGCGGCCATCAGCATGTAAATGATTGCTTAAAATACCACGACCATCATTGTCTTCATGTGCCGAAACAACCACAGCACCGGCGCCGTCACCAAATAAAACGGCCACATCACGGCCCTCGGTGGTCATATTTAAACCGCTACTGTGGACTTCGGCGCCCACTACCAGAATATTGTTGTACATGCCAGCTTTAATAAATTGGTCTGCGGTTGCTAATCCATAAACAAAACCTGTACATTGATTGCGAATGTCCATCGCCCCAATGCCAAACAGTTCCAAATGTTCTTGCAATAGACATCCCGAACCAGGAAAGAAATAATCAGGACTTAAGGTAGCAAAAATGATAAAATCTATGTCCGAAGGTTTCAGACCAGCCATGTCCAGAGCTTTTTTAGCTGCCTGCGCCCCTATGTATGAAGTTGTTTCCCCATTTTCAACATCAGCAAAACGACGTTCCTCAATACCCGTTCTTTCCCTGATCCATTGATCCGATGTGTCCATCATCTTTTCCAGATCAAAATTGGTTACCACTTTTTCAGGCAAGTAACGCCCTACGCCCCGAATAATCGATTTTCTCATTTTATCCTCCATGGTTGTAAAATTTTCAGTATTCTAAACAGCTTACAAAACATAATCCTGTTCATGATCACGATTTAACAAATTTATCTTTTACAAAGTTTTCAATAGCCACTGCTACGTTTTCATCGTTTAAAAGCGAAGAGTGCGTGTGTCCTTTGGCCACGTATTTTTCTGCCAATCCTTTTTTGGCTTCTTTAAAAATCTTTTCCATCTCGCTAAATTCAACCACTTCGTCCTTGGTACCATGAATAAGCAACACTGGAATGGAAAGGTCTTTAATAATCTCTGCCGGAGAAACATCCTTTAAGGTACGACCGATCCGGAATTCAATGTAAGTCAACAAGCTATTAATAAACCATTTGGGCACATTGCTTTTCAGAAAACCATCATGTAAAATCTTTTTCATATCGGCAAAAGAGCTAATGGAAACCACCGCGGCGACACGCCGCTCATCATGAGCCGTTAATAAAGAAGCTGCGCCCCCCAGCGAGTGACCTAAAAGAATAATTTTAACTTTTTTACCTAATCTGCTTTGAATAAAATCGAGCGTGCGACGAACATCGGTCTCATATTTGACAATTGTCATGGTGATTTCAGGATCACTCTGGCCATGGTTGCGCGTATTGAGCAGGTAAACCGTACCCCATTTAACAAGATGGGAAGCAATTTCCAGAAAATTGTCCACCGTATTGGCCCAGCCATGAACGCACAAAAAAGCAAGGTCGCTTTGTTTAGCGGCCGGCAATTCAAAAACCTGCAATTTTTTATGATGCACGGTTTCAATGAAGTGTTCATTAAATTTTAATTTTAAATCCTCCGGTGAACGTTTATTTTCCACAGGTGGATGATGAAAAATGCGGTGCAGAATACTGTTCAGCAAAATAAAAAAGGCCACAATCCCTACAATGCTGAGTAGTATGATGTACAAAACAATCTTTACCATATAACCTCCGTACCTAATATATTGGAATCTGGCATTTTATGCAATTTAAAAGAATCTAATGAGGCACAGTTTCAATCCAATTTAAAGTCCGGTGAGCAAATAAAATTTTTGCTCACTGAATATTTTTAATATTATGGATCGACACTTAGTCGGGATTTAGCAGACTTCTGATCCGGACTTTAGTTTTAAAATTAAACGATTCTTAAAATTTGGACAAATGAAAGCTACTTTTTTAAAAATAGAAAAATTATGAATCCAATTAGGAGCATAATTATCCCTCAACGTTTTTATTTTTAACAGGTTAATCACCCACAGCAATTTTGGCACGTTGTTTGTTAAATAATGAGATTCTTACATACAACTAAATAAAGGAAGGAGAATCAAATGCATGTAGTCAATGAAGAAGAATGCATCAGCTGTATGGCCTGCGAAAGCGAATGTCCTACTGGCGCTATTGAAATGCGCGATGACATTGCCTGGATTAATGCGGAACTGTGTGAGGACTGCGGTGAGTGCACGGCCGTTTGCCCCACCGGCGCTATTGAACAAAAATAAGGTCTTACCCTTAACCATAGATTTTTTTTAAAGTCATCCTTTCTTTAGCCCCCTCCAATTTCTTTAAATGAGGGGGCTTTTTTTTTTACAAAAAATTCACTTTGCGGGATTAACGACTCGAAGAATCGTGTTATGTTTTTGAAGTTCTTTTATAAATTAGGTTAATCAAATAGATTAAAAAATCACTGCAAAAAGATGTCGTTACTCTGTCACTCTGTTACTTGGTTACTTCTTCACTTTATTACTCAAACTATTTTTCATCCTGCAAGCCGTACTTTTTCAATTTGTACAATAAAACATGGCGTGGAATATCCAATAAGCGGGCCGCCTGGGTCTGATTCCCCTGAGCTTCGCTTAAGGCCCGGCGAATCAATCGCTTTTCCATTTCTATTAAGGGCAAAAGCGGTAAGGCCTCAGAATCTTCTTTTTCGGTCTGAGGCAGATTGCTTCGAATGAAAAGCGGTAAATCATCAGCATCTAATGTTTCTTTGCCACTTAAGACAATGGTTTGTTCAATCACATTTTCCAGCTCGCGCACATTGCCCGGCCAGGGATAGGCTTGCAGTAAATGCATAGCTTGCGGACTGATGGTAATTTTTTGATCGGGAAATTTTTTCTGCACAAAATGATCCACTAAAAACGGAATTTCTTCTTTTCGTTCACGCAACGGCGGCAATGTAATGGGAATGACCGCCAAACGGTAATAGAGATCTTCACGAAATTTTCCTTCTTCCACCAACTTTTTGAGATCGCGATTTGTGGCAGCAATAATACGCACATCTGCCTTGATGGGCTGGTTTTCCCCTACGCGTTCAAATTCTCTTTCCTGAATCACACGCAAAAGTTTGGCCTGTAACTCCGGTTTTAAATCACCGATTTCATCCAAAAAAATGGTTCCGCCATCAGCCAGTTCAAATTTTCCTCTGCGGTCAGCTACCGCACCCGTAAAAGCACCTTTAACATGTCCAAAAAGTTCGCTTTCCAGCAACTGCTCCGGAATGGACGGGCAATTCACTGTGACCAGCGGTTTTTCTTTGCGCGGACTGTTGTAATGGATGGCCCGCGCCAGAACGTCTTTACCGGTGCCGCTTTCGCCTAGAATTAAAACGGTGGAATCACTTACAGCCAGTCGCATGGCTATTTGCATTACCTGTTGCATGGCTGCACTGTGCACCACCATATTGTCAAACTTGAAGCGGTCTGCCAATTCTTGTTTAAGCAACTGATTTTCGCTTTCCAGCTGTCTGATTTTAAGAGCTTTCTCGATGGTAAAAATCAACTGTTCCCGACTGAATGGTTTGGTCAGATAATCATCCGCGCCTAAAGCGCAGGCTTTTACAGCCTGATCCACACTGCCATAAGCGGTAATCAGAATAAAGACCACTTGCGCATCGACCTGGCGGATTTTTTCCAGCAACTGGATGCCGGTTAAATCGGGCATTTGAATATCGCTGATGATAACAGGGAATACGTGTTGCTTAAACAGCTGTAATCCTTCCTGACCGGTGTGCGCGATTGTGACCTGATAGCCAGCTTGCTTTAATTGATAAGCCAGCACGCGCGTCAAGTTAACATCATCATCTACTAATAAAGCTTTCATTACGGCCTCTCGTTTTGGGCAATTTACTTTGCCTTTACTTTTAAGTGCAAGTAATTCTGACTTGTTCCAATTGGCAGAAAATCATATTTACTGTTCAGAGAAAAATAGTTAGGAAACAGATGATCATCGAAACACCTGCTCTTTCCATGGCCGGCTTAATGGACAACCAGAAAGCGAGTTGATCTACCTTTGACTATTTTTGTAAATGGAAAGCTATCCTTCAATTTTAAAGTGTTTTTCAATTATCATCAACGCAACTTCCAGTAAAAAATTAACCAACTTTTCGCCAATAGCTTGATTGGCGCCGGCCGGATTGCCTCGATAGCCGTTGGCCTCGGCATCATTAGACACGGGCAAATGACGGTGCTCGCCATTGATTTGCTCGGGCTGAAGGTACATCATCACTGAAGTTTCCCACAATCCGGCATGTCCATCGTAAGGAGGCAAATCGTTCCCGGTCTGCCGAATCATGGCTGCCATTTTCTTTAATCCTGTATCTAAAAACAGGTAGCTTGTCAAAGGCAAAAAGTCGAATTGACCCTTTAATTTGCGGGCCGCAGATCTCATGGCCTTAAGGTGGCGTTGTCCGGCATGACCGCTAACCACAATGCCCTTTTCAAAGCCATGGTCTCCCAGCCTTTGACCAAACTGGATGATGGTATTTCGAATCAATGAGGCGTCATGATTTAAAGTCCCGGGTCGCTCAATCCCTCCCACGCCCAACGGAACAGCGGGTAAAAGAACCGGCGTTTGCTGTTTAAAGCGACTAACAATTTTTTGCGCCAACAATTGGGCAAATTGCCCGGCAATTATGAAATCGGTGCCCAGCGGCAGATGTGGCCCGTGCGCTTCCATTAAACTGAGTGGTAAAATAAGAATGGCTTGTTCTTTGTTCAGCTGACTAATCTGGGGATCAGTCAAATTTTGATACAACAATATTTTTGACATAAAATTCCTTTTGCTTTAGTATTAAAGAAGAATCGGTTCTTCCTGTTTTACAACCTTTCTTAACAACATAAATGGTTCCGGTTTGCCCGGCAAAGGAATTTTGACATCCTTGCCGCCTCCATGCGCTACTGTAACGGATTCATCTTCCAGGGTCACGATGTCTGTAACTTTAAAACGCAGAGTCTTTTGCGGGGAAATCAGTTCCAGTTCATCCCCTTTCACAAAACGGTTACGCACAGCAATGGTGGCCAGACCTCGCGCGTCATCCCAGGCCTTTACAATGCCGCAAAACAAGCGCGTTTGGTTGGCGGAATGACCGCTTTCGTAATTTTGGCCTTTTTCCAACGGATTCCGTTCCAGAAATCCAGTCACATAGCCGCGATTGGCCACCGCGTAAACTTCCTGTAAAATTTCTTGCGGTACCGGCTGCCCTTTAAGTACAAAGTCCAGCGCCTGACGATAGGCGCGCGTAATCACACTCACGTAGTAAATCGATTTGGTTCTGCCTTCGACCTTTAGACTGTCCAGACCAGCCTTAACTAATTTGTCCAAGATGTGAATGGTCGAAAGGTCTTTGGCGTTCATGATGTACGTTCCGTGTTCATCTTCATCAATGGGCATCAGCTGGCCGGGGCGATCGGCTTCTTCCAAATAATAATGTTCTTCCCGGGCTGGCAGCAAAACATCACGTTCTTCTTCAAATTGGGCAGGCTCTGAGTAAACTTTGTATTCCCAGCGGCAGGCATTGGTACAGGTGCCCTGATTGGCATCGCGATGGTTGAAATAATTGGACAACAAACAGCGGCCGGAATAAGCAATGCAGATGGCGCCGTGCACAAAAGTTTCCAATTCAATGTCCGGTACATGTTGCCGAATTTCTTCAATTTCTTCCAGTCGCAATTCACGGCTTAAAATAATGCGCTTAACGCCCAACTGTTTCCAGAAGCGCACTGACTGCCAGTTAACCGTATTAGCCTGGGTAGACAAATGAATGGGCAGCTCCGGATGTTTTTCCCGGGCGACTAAAATCATGCCCGGATCGGCCATGATTAATCCATCGGGTTTTAGTCCGGCCACGTAGTTTAACATTTCTACAAAAGATGGAATTTTATTATTATGAGGAAAGATATTCATCGTCAGGTATAGGCGCTTATTCCTTCCGCGGGCATAGTCCAGGGCTTGTTCGATGGTCTGTAAAGTAAAATCGTTTTCCCTGGCCCGTAGCGAAAAGCGCGGAATACCGGCGTATACCGCATCGGCGCCATAGGCAAAGGCGTATTTCATCTTCTCAAAGGTCCCGGCCGGGACCAGTAATTCCGGTCGTTTCATAGTTCTCCTGCAATTAATCGGACAATTAATTTAATCTTCCTGGTTACATTCGGCAAAAAAACGTAAAACAGGGCAAAATTATTCTGAGTAACATAGTTAACGATTAACAATTTTCAAAGTTCAGATCCCTGTGTTTGGTAAAACCGCCTTGTTTGCCATGTTGGATTTGTGCTGATCTTTTTTTACTAAAGCTGAAAGGCGATTTACTTTACTTTTGGCTTTAAAAAAAATAGTCAGAAAAAAGTTAAAAAAATCCCCGTTTTGTTCTCCTTCAATTAAGAAAAACAAACGGGGAAGCAATATTTTTTGAAGAGTAAAATCAGAGTGTTTCAAGCGCCTTTTTCATCTTGTCCACTGCCCAGTCAATTTCTTCTTTGTTAATCACCAGCGGCGGCGCCAGACGGATGACATTTTCATGGGTTTCTTTGGCCAGCAAACCTTCCTCTTGCAAAAATTCGCAGAATCGACGGGCGCCTCCCGCTTCCGGTTTTAATTCAATGCCCACAAACAGGCCACGTCCGCGAATCTCTTTAATGTGTTTGCTCCGGATGGTTTGCAATTTCTCCATCAAGTAATTCCCCAGCTCTGCAGAACGTTCCGGCAACTTTTCTTCAACCAGCACATTAAGCGCCTCAATAGCAATGGCCGCAGCTAATGGATTGCCGCCAAAAGTGCTGCCATGATCGCCCGGTTTGAAAACACCCAAAATTTCCTTTGAACTGGCCACGGCTGAAACTGGATAAAATCCGCCGGAAAGGGCTTTACCCATGATCAGCATATCGGGTTTTACACCAGCTTCATGCTGATAGGCAAACATTTTACCTGTGCGACCAAGACCGGTTTGAATTTCATCTAAAATAAAGAGTACATTGTTCTGACGACAAATTTCCTGCACCTCTTTTAAATAGCCTTGTGGCGGGATTAAAATGCCGCCCTCGCCCTGGATCGGTTCCAGCATTATGGCTGCTGTGTTGGGCGTAATGGCCTGAGCAATGGCCTGGCTGTCGCCGTAGGGAACTAATTTAAAACCCGGTGTAAATGGGCCAAAATGTTCTTTGTATTGTTTTTCCGAAGAAAAGCTAATGATGGTCGTAGTACGTCCATGAAAATTGTTATTGGCTACAATGATTTCGGCCTTGTTGTCAGCTACGCCCTTTTTTAGGTAGGCCCATTTGCGGGCTGCCTTAATAGCCGTTTCAACGGCTTCTGCGCCGGAATTCATGGGTAACACCATTTCCATTTGACTCAATTCGGCCACTTTTTTGCAGAACAGGCCTAATTTGTCATTACGAAAAGCGCGCGAGGTCAGAGTCACTTTTTGGGCCTGAGCAACCATGGCCTGATAAATACGCGGATGGCAATGGCCCTGATTTACTGCAGAATAGGCGCTTAAAAAATCCATATATTTTTTGCCTTCCACGTCGTACACGTAAACCCGTTCAGCACGTTCGATCACTACGTCTAAAGGATGGTAATTGTGCGCGCCATACTGGTCTTCCAATTCAATAAAATCTTTAGCCTTCATTTCAACTCCTTTCTAATTATCCATGCAAGATCAGGGATTAGCCGGACGAATGTCCAGTTCACTAACCATTGCCCAGGCCGGTAATTTTAAAGCTTCCACAACCATCCGGGCCACATCTTCCGGTTCCAGAATGATTTTTGCCAAAGCGCTCTGGCCATCCGGCACATTGCTAAAAAATTCTGTACGAACAGAGCCAGGACAAACGGCCAGTACGTTAATTCCGTTTTTACGTTCTTCTAACATTAAACAGCGACTGAAGCCCAGCAAAGCATGCTTGGTGGCAGCGTAACCGGCTCCGCCAGCAAAAGCGTTTTTACCGGCTAAAGAAGCAATGTTTAGCACAAATGCTTCACCCGCTTTACGCAGTAAAGGGAGCAATTGCTGCGTAAGCAAAAACACTGCCCGAAAGTTAAGATTGAACATGGCATCCCATTGTTCCACTTTGTGCTCGGCAAGCGTACCAAAATAACCAACACTGGTATTGTTTACCAGAATGTCCAGCCGACCGAAATTCTGCTTTACTTGTTGCACAAACTGTTCAATCACTTCATCTTTTGTCAGGTCGCCCTGAAAGATGATGGCTCTTAAACCAAACTCTTCTATCTACTTTACCGGAGCTTTTAATGATTTCAGATCTCTGGCGATGAGCGCCAGATGGCAGCCCTGCCCGGCAAGTTTTAAGGCAATGGCCTTACCGATGCCTTTGTTGCCACCCGTTACAACGGATACTCTATCTTTTAATTCCACTCTTTATTCTTTTTTATTCGTAAAACGTCCGAATTTAAATTAAAAAAATCAGGACGTAATTCAAAATTAGTTTTTTAGTAC